>NZ_JBEXNM010000047.1:0-73553 GCF_040611095.1 Streptomyces sp. NPDC003077
CCGCTGGTACTGCAGAGGGGACTTTGTGGGAGAGTAGGACGCCGCCGAACAATTTTTGAAGAAAGCCCCGCCGGGCAACCGGCGGGGCTTTCTTGCGTTCAGGGATCGGCGGAGTGCCGTTTACTCCACGACCGCCTCCACGATCGACAGCGTCGACGGGGTGGGATGGACACCCGTCACCTTCAGCCCGGCCGTGGCGACCAGTTCCCGGAAGTCGGCCTCGGTGCGTTCCCGTCCGTTGAGGGACGTCATCATCAGCACGTCCAGCAGCTTGCCGGTGTGCGGTGTGTTGCCCGGCGGAATGACGGCGTCGATGACCAGGAGCCGGCTGTTCTCCGTCATTCCGGAGCGGCAGTTCTTGAGGATGCGTACGGATTCCTCGTCGCTCCAGTCGTGCAGGATGCGCTTGACCAGATAGATGTCCGCGCCGGCCGGTACGGAGGCGAAGAAGTCGCCCGGCTGGAGTTCCCACCGCCCGGCCAGCTCCGGCCGGTCGAGAACGTGACCGGGGAGAACCCCCTCCTGGTCGTACAGGATTCCGGAGAGTCCCGGATTGCGGAGCAGCACCTGACACAGGAGCCCGCCGTGACCGCCGCCGACATCGACGACCGTCCCGGCGTCGGGAAACGCGTACGCACCGGCGATGGCGTCGTTCTCGGTGCGCGAATAGCTGGCCATACCGGTGTCGAAGGCTTCGCCGGCCTCCGGGTTACGCGCCAGGTAGTCGAAGAAGGGCATGCCGTGGATCTCGTCGAAGACGGTGGCTCCGGCACGAACGGTGTCCCCCATCCGCAAGGCGGGCGTCCAGAACAGGTCGCTCTGCAGCATGAGGACACCGTCCCGCAGGGAGTCGGGGGAGTCCGTGCGCAGGAGATCGGCGGCCGGCGTGAGGTGAAAAGCGCCCTCGTCGTCCTCGCGGAACACGCCGCGGGTGGCGAGCAGGCGCAGCACGCGGCCCAGGTGGTCGGCGCTGACCTTCAGCGTCGCGGCGAGCTGCTCGGGCGTGCGCGGTCCGTCGGCCAGGTGGTCGGCCACGTCGAGACGGGCGACCGTCGCCAGCGCGGCGGACTGGAGGAAACCCAGGGACAGTTCGGTGATGCGGACCGCGGGGTCGTCCGCGGCGGGGTTGCCCGGATCGTGTCCGGAGGACGGTGACGGGGTCGTGCCCATAGGGCGGCTCCTCGGGATCGGAGGTGTCAGAGGACTCGCAGGTATCGGAGGCAAGGTCACTTTCCTGCCGTCCACGATGGACGGTCGGGCGACAGGACACCAGAGGGGGTCAAGACAGCGGCCGGGCAGGAGGGTTGGAGCGTGTGCGGGGTGGCTGGAAACGAGTCGCGTGGTTCAACTGCCGCCGGGTTTCCGGCGTCTTCTCGTGACGGTCGGTACGACCGATGACCGAGGAGAGGGAGCATCACATGACGCAGGAGACTCGACGCACCGTCCTTCGGAGCGCCGCCGCGGCCGGCGCGCTGGTGGCAGGCGGTGTGATGGCCGCCCCGATGGCCCAGGCCGCCGCCCCGCGTCCTCGTAAGCGGCCCCCGACCTTCGTCTTCGTCCACGGCGCCAACGGCTCGTCCTACGGCTGGACGCCCCTCATGCGGGACCTGACGCTGCTCGGGCACCGGGCGCTCGCCGTGGACCTCCCCGGGCACGGGCCGGGAGCGTACTTCCCGGAGGCCTACCAGACCCCGCAGGACACGGAGGCGCTGCGCACCGAGCCGTCGCCCCTGAAGGACGTCACGCTCGACGACTACGTGGAGCACGTGACCGATGTCGTCCGGCAGGCCCACCGCAACGGCCCGGTGATCCTGCTCGGCGGCAGCATGGGCGGCGCCACGATCACCCGCGTCGGCAACGTGGTGCCGGACCTCATCGATCACCTCGTCTACCTGTCGGCCTTCTGCTGCACGAAGCTGCGCAGCCTGTGGGACTACATGCAGACCGACGAGGCCGAGGGCACGCTGATGGGGACCATCCAGGGCGTGCCCACCGCGCCCGAACTCGGCGTCATGCGCACCAACTGGCGCCAGGCGTCCCCCGACTTCCTGGCGAAGACCAAGGCGGCGGTGGCCGCGGAGTACTCCGACGCCGAGTGGCGGGCGCAGCTGAACCTCTTCGAGCCCGACGAGACGGCCGCCATCGGCGTTTCCGACGCCCGTGGCGACGCCAGGACCTGGGGCCGCATCCCCCGCACCTACGTGCGATACAGCGAGGACCGCATGATCCCCCCGGCCCTCCAGGACCTGATGATCCGCCACGCGGACGAACTCACCCCGCACAACCGCTTCACCGTCCACACGGTGAAGGCCCCGCACCTGGGACCCCGGGACGCGCGGGCGCTGGTGCGGGTGCTGGATGAGGTGGCGGGGGGCTGAGGCATGTGCCTGTCCCCGCGTCGGTGAACGGCCGCTGCGATCGTGCGAGGAGCGAAGCGCCGTCGGTACGGTCCGCGGTATGAGCCTCGAACGCGTCACGATCACGATTTCCCGCGAGACGTTGAAGGCCGCCGAAGAGGCGGCCGAACGTGAGGGGCTGAGTGCGTCAGCTTGGCTCTCGCGGGCTGCCGGGCGGGCGGCGAAGGTCGCGGCAGGTGTCGCCGGTGCCGAAGCGGTGCTCGCGGAGCTGGGACCGCCCACGATGGCGGAGCGAGAGTGGGTGGGTGCCTTTATGAACGCGGTGACGCGACCGCTGTAGGGCGGCGCGCCGGGACGGGGCGGTGGGGCGGGGCGCGCTGTGGCCCTGGCACCGCGCATCCTGCCGGTGGCTCGTCCCGATCAGTTGGGTACGAGCCACCGGCCCACGGCGCACGCCAGCAAGACGACCGGTGTGGCAAGCCACCACCTGCTCCGCAGCCACCTGGTGGCCAACACCACTGCCGTCAGAACGCCTGCCACCACGGCGAGCGCCCCGCCCACAGCGGCGAGCATCCGGACCCTGGCCGCTGCCTCGGCAACGTCCCAGGGGCCGTCTGGGGTGACGGCGAAAGCGAGGAAGACCATATAGATGGGGAACAGGTTGAGGACCGTGATCAAGAGAATGCTTAGCGCCGTGCCGATGAGTTCGCCTTTGCGGTAACGACCACGACCGGCTGAAACAGAGGTAGGGGGAGGAGTCATTGGAGGGCTTCCTTCGCCTTGCCGAGATGCTTCATGAAGCCTCGGCCGTAGGCCTGGGCCTGATCAGACTCCCAGTAAGGGCCACCGTTGTAGCGTGCGGCGAGCTCCCGGTACTGCGTCGGCGTCATCTCATCGGACGGTACATCGGCGAAGGAACTCTCTGCCTTGAGTTGCGCCAAGTAGGAAGAAGTAATGAACGCGTTTTGAGCCGGGTCTTTGACGGCGTTCTTGACTTGTTCCCTTTGCAGGTCCGTCATGTTGATCGGATCGTAGCCGAGCACCTCAGCAGCCCGCCGGATCTGAATGGACAAGGGGCCCATGGAAGTTTCGTCTGCTGTGCCACCAATTCCAAGTTGGCGTACGGTGTGAGCGATATCGTCCACAACCGCGGGGTCGCCTTCCACCTCCTTCCAGGCGATACCGGCGACCATGTCCGGCGGTAAGCCGTTCTCGGTGGCTGCGGCCTTGAGAATCTCGCGGTTGGCTGTGATCCACTCTTGGCGTTTCTCATCCGAATCGGAAGGAAGCCAGTAGTTGATGCCCTTCCCGTCTGGCAAACCAGTACAAAGTTCCTGAATGCGGAGCAAGGCTGGTGAGACGACTGTTTCGGGGCCGACTCCGGGGAAAAAGTCCGTCTTCCTGCCGCTGCCAGGGAGATGCGTACGAGGATCCCGGCCGGCTTGTACCAGTTCTTCCTGCAAAGCGCTTACGCGCGCCATGAGGCTGACCGCACCTTTGAAGCTTGTACGGAACTCCGGAATCAGAGATCGGGCCGATCGGAGGTTTGTGACGCAGTCGCGCCTCGCTGCTTGCTCGGTCTCCAAGGCGCTCCCGTAGGCATCAGAAGCCAGCATGTGCCACCTGTCGGCCTCTTCGCGGACTGCGTCTACGTCGAGTGTCAGTTCGGCGAGCCAGTCCAGGAAGCCGGTTGTGCTGCGCAGATCTTCCCACTGACGCATGGGTTCCGCGCTCCTGGCCTGAGACGTAATGGGAGTGGCGACGCCAGCGATAATGTCGGCGAGTGCGGATTCGCATTCCCGGCCGTTCTTGAGGTAACGCTTCGCATTCTCGGTGGCGTCTGCGTACGCGAGGAGTGCTTTCCATGCTTTTTGGTAGCCTGCCGCCAACCCAGTGGCGAGCCCATCGACATCGCGTAGACGGGCGTCATAATGGGTCCGTGACGCGCTGGTCCAGTCGAGGTCCTCGGCTCTGCGGACGGAGGGCATCACGGAATTTAGTAGGTCATGCATTCGTTTGTATTCGCCGGCGTTGCGCTCGATCAGTGCGGGGTCGCAGTCTTGAAGGAACTTGACATCAGCGTAGTAAGTCACGCCTCGACACCCTTCGGTGCTTCATACCGGGACGATTCAAGGAACGACTTAAATTCGGCACGTGTTTTTTCGTCGACCTTGGTGTAATTCTGGCCTGTGGTTTTCAATGCCGTCGAAAGTGCGGTAAGCAGCATTACCAAATCTTGCTGTTGGTCTGCGGCGAATCGAGCGAACCCTGCGACTTCAGCGGCCACCTCTGGATGAGAGCGGGGGGCGCGTGCCAGGGTGCCGAGGTCCTTGTCCAGGCGTCCTTCCTGGAGTAAGCCTGCGATCTCCACTAATAAATGTGCGCTTCCATCGATGGACGAGGGATCTGCACTGTAGCCGTCACTCAAACTTTCCCCCCATGTTTCGTGCCCGGTGATAGCTGCATGTTACTGCCTGGTCGTGTGGGGGCAGGGAACTGTTTCTGGCCTATTGGAAGGCTTTGCGGCGGGCTTCTGTGGGGCATGAGGAAGTGCCCTTGCGTTATCGGGGGGGGGCGACCCTGCTGGATCGTTTACCTGCACCTGGGTGACTCGCTTGGTCGGCCCCTCGGCCGGTCCGCCGACCCGTCGGCAGGTGGCGACGAGCTCCGCGTGGCCCGTGACCGCGATGAGAGCAAGTGGACGCGGGTGCTGCGGCATACGGGGGATTCCGCTGTCCCTGCGCGCGGGGCCAGGTTGAAGAAGGGCGACCTTTGACCCTCTTTGCGGTGTTATGTCTTGGTGCGGCGCACCACTGTCGGTGTGCCGTTGTTCCGGACCGATCGAGGGAGGCCCGTGCGTGCGAAGGCAGGGAGCCGCGCGGTGGGGCGTGATGGCCGTCCTCGTCGGACTCGCGGTGCTTGGTGCTGGGTGTGGGGGTGGGCCCGGTGGGGCGGGTGGTGACGGGGTGATCGGGGCTTCGTGGGGGGAGCCGCAGAATCCGTTGGAGCCGGCGAATACGAACGAGGTGCAGGGCGGGAAGGTCCTGGAGATGGTGTTCCGGGGGCTGAGGCATTACGACCCGAGGACCGGGGCCGCGAAGAACGCGGTGGCGGAGCGGATCACGTCGTCGGACGGGCGGAATTTCACCGTCAGGCTGAAGGACGGGTGGCGCTTTCACGACGGGGAGAAGGTGACGGCGGGCTCGTTCGTGGACGCGTGGAATTACGGAGCGCTGTTGGACAACCGGCAGAAGAACGCGCCGTTCTTCCAGTACATCGAGGGGTACGAGAAGGTCCACCCGGAGCGGGGGACGCCGACCGCCAGGACGTTGTCGGGGCTGAAGGTCGTCAACGAGCGGGAGTTCCGGGTGCGGCTGCGGCAGAAGTTCTCCAGTTGGCCGGACACTTTGGGGTACGCGGCCTTCGTGCCGTTGCCGCGGGCGTTTTACGAGGACCATGCCGGGTGGCTGAAGAAGCCGGTCGGGAACGGGCCGTACCGGGTGGAGAAGTACGCCCGGGGATGGCAGATGCGGCTGCGGAAATGGGCGGGGTATCCGGGGCCGGACAAGGCCCGGAACGAGGGGGTCGATCTGCGGGTCTACACGGACAACAACTCCGCCTACATGGACCTTCAGGCCGACAACCTCGATGTGGTGGACGACGTGCCGGCCGCGCAGTTGAAGAATGTGAAAGGGGATCTGGGCGGGCGGTATGTCAATCAACCGGCGGGCATCCTCCAGACGTTGACCTTTCCCCTGTATGACAAGGGGTGGGGCGCGGAAGGCCGGGAGAAAGTGCGGCGCGGGGTGTCGATGGCGATCGACCGGGAGCGCATCACCCGGCAGATCTTCCGGGGGACGCGGACGCCCGCCGGCGACTGGACCTCGCCCGTCCTGGGGAAGGGCGGGGGCTACCGGGGCGATCTGTGCGGTGACGCCTGTGCGTACGATCCCGCGCGGGCCAGGCGGCTGATCGCGGAGGGCGGTGGGCTGCCGGGCGGGCGGATCAAGCTTGCGTACAACGCGGACACGGGGTCGCACAAGGACTGGATCGATGCCGTGTGCAATAGCGTCAACAAGGCGCTGGGGAAAGACAATGCGTGTGTCGGGGATCCGGTGGGGACGTTCGCGGATTACCGGAACCGGATCACGGACCGGAAGATGACGGGGCCGTTCCGGGCGGGGTGGCAGATGGACTATCCGCTGATTCAGAACTTCCTCCAGCCGATGTACTACACGGGAGCGCCGTCCAACGACGGGGAGTTCAGCGATCGGAAGTTCGATCGGCTGGTGGACGCGGCGAACCGGGAGCCGGAGAAGAAGGCGTCCGTCCGGCTCTTCCAGGAGGCGGAGACGGTGTTGCGGGACCGGATGCCGGTGATTCCGCTGTGGTACCAGAACGGGAGCGGGGGATATTCCACGCGGGTGCGCCACGTGGCCCTGAATCCGTTCAGTGTTCCCGTGTACGGCGAGATCACGGTCGGATAGGGGACGCGGGCGGAATGGGAGGCTACGTGGTCCGGCGGGTGGTGCAGATGGTGCCCGTCTTCGTCGGCAGTACCTTCCTGATTTTCTTCCTGGTCTACGCGCTGGGGGACCCGGTGGCCGCGATGTTCGGGGACCGGGCTCCCGATCCGGCGACCGCCGAGCGCATTCGCCGGGAACTCCTCCTCGACGAGCCGCTGTGGCGCCAGTACGCGCATTACATGGCGCAGATCTTCAGCGGGCGATTCGGTACGGCGTTCACGGGGGAGCCGGTGCTCGACCTCATGGCGTCGGCGTTTCCCGTCACCCTGCGGCTGACCCTGGTGGCCGTGGTGATCGAACTGGTCGCGGGCGTCGTCCTGGGCGTGCTTGCCGGGCTGCGGCGCGGGCGCGGGGTGGACACGGTGGTGCTGGTCGGCACGCTCGTGGTGGTCGCCGTGCCGACCTTCGTCAGCGGGTCGGTGCTGCAGTACCTGTTCGGGGTGCGGTGGGGGTGGGTGAAGCCGACGGCCTCGGCGGCGGCGCCGCTGGACGAGCTCCTGCTGCCCGGGCTGGTCCTGGCGCTGACCTCGCTCGCGGTCGTGACGCGGCTGACCCGTACCTCGATCGCCGAGAACGCGCGCGCGGACTACGTGCGGACCGCCGTGGCGAAGGGCCTGCCCAGGCGGCGGATCATCGTCCGGCACCTGCTGCGCAATTCCCTGATCCCCGTGGTCACCTTCATCGGGACGGACATCGGCGCCCTGATGGGCGGCGCCATCGTCACCGAGCGGATCTTCAACGTGCACGGCGTCGGCTACCAGATCTACCAGGGCGTGCTGCGGCAGAACTCGCCGACGGTGGTGGGGTTCGTGACGGTGCTGGTGCTCGTCTTCCTGGTGGCGAACCTCGTGGTGGACCTGTTGTACGCGGTGCTGGACCCGAGGATTCGCCGTGCCTGAGCGGGCCGGGGGAGAGGGGCGGCCGGGGGACGACGGATCTCTGTCGCACGCTGCTGTCGGTCCTGGGGCGCCGTCAGGGGACCCGCCGCCCGTGGAGGCCGGGGTTTCCGGTCCGCCGCCGCGCAGTCTGTGGCGCGATGCGTGGTACGACCTGCGGCGCAATCCGCTCTTCGTCGGCTCCGCGTTGGTTATTTTCTTTCTGGTCCTGATCGCGGTCTGGCCGGGGTTGATCGCGCATGGCAATCCGTACGCGGCCAACCTGGTCGACACGCAGGAAGGTGCGCGGGCCGGGCACCCCTTCGGTTTCGACGTCCAGGGGCGGGACGTATACACGCGGGTGGTGTACGGGGCCCGCGCCTCCGTCACCGTCGGCGTCTGCGCGGCGGTCGGGACCGCCGTGCTGGGGAGCGTGCTGGGCGGGGTGGCCGGGTTCCTCGGCGGGTGGTGGGACGCGCTGCTCTCCCGGCTCGGGGACGTCTTCTTCGGCATCCCCGTACTGCTGGGCGGGCTGGTCTTCCTGTCCGTGGTGACCGGTTCGACGGTGTGGCCGGTGATCGGGTTCATCGTGCTGCTGGACTGGCCGCAGATCGCCCGAATCGCGCGGGGCGCGGTGGTGGGCGCCAAGGAGCAGGACTACATCCGGGCGGCGCGGGCGCTGGGCGCGGGCAACGTCCGGCTGCTGCTGCGGCACATCGCGCCGAACGCCGTGGCGCCGGTGATCGTCGTGGCGACCCTCGCGCTCGGCCGGTACATCGCCCTGGAGGCGACGCTGTCCTTCCTCGGGGTGGGGCTGAAGCCGCCGACGATCTCCTGGGGCATCGACATCTCCACGGCGTCCACCTACCTGCGCAACGCCCCGCACGTCCTGCTGTGGCCCGCTGGGGCGCTGAGCCTGACGGTGCTGGCGTTCATCGTGCTCGGGGACGCGGTGCGGGATGCTCTCGATCCGACATTGCGGTGAGGGGGCGGTGCATATTGCTCTGTTGCTGCCCTGCCCTTATTGCTCTCCCCCTGTTGCTCCCTTGATTGCTCTCAGCGCACGGGCTGATTGCTCCGATTGCTCGCCGATGCTTCGGCTGATTGCTCACCAATGAGTCGGCTGATTGCTCGTCAATGCGCCGGCTGATTGCTTGAGCGGATTGCTCGCGTTGATTGCTCGCCGCCCACGAACCCGACCGAGGAGAACCGAGGAAAGGAGCGCCATGACCGCCACGCCCCCGCCCGCCGCCGGGGAAGCGCCGCTGCTCGACGTCCGGGACCTGTCGGTGGAGTTTCGTACGCGCGACGGGGTGGCGCACGCGGTCAATGGCGTCGGCTACCGCGTGGCGGCGGGCGAGACGCTGGCCGTGCTGGGGGAGTCCGGCTCGGGGAAGTCGGTCGCGGCGCAGGCGGTGATGGGCATCCTGGACTGTCCGCCGGCCCGCGTCACCGGTGGGCGCGTCATCTTCAAGGGCCGCGACCTGCTCACCGCCACCCGAGAGGAGCGGCGCCGGGTGCGCGGCGCCCACCTCGCGATGATCTTCCAGGACGCGCTGTCCGCGCTGAACCCGGTGGTCAGCGTGGGCGCGCAGCTCGCCGAGATGTACCAGGTGCACGCGGGCCTGTCCCGCAAACGGGCGCGTGGGCGGGCGGCCGAGCTGATGGAGCGGGTGCGCATCCCGGCGGCCGGGGAGCGGCTGGGGGACTACCCGCACCAGTTCAGCGGCGGCATGCGGCAGCGCGTCATGATCGCGATGGCGCTCGCGCTGGAACCCGAGCTGATCATCGCGGACGAGCCCACCACCGCGCTCGACGTCACCGTGCAGGCCCAGGTGATGGACCTGCTCGCTGAGTTGCAGAGCGCGTACGGAATGGGACTGATCCTGATCACGCACGATCTCGGCGTGGTCGCGGACGTGGCCGACCGGATCGCGGTCATGTACGCGGGCCGGATCGTCGAGCACGCCCCCGTCCGCGAGCTGTACAAGAACCCGGCTCACCCCTACACGCGCGGCTTGCTGGACTCCGTCCCCCGCCTGGACCGCAAGGGCCGCGGCCTGTCCGCCATCAAGGGCACGCCGCCCGACCTCACGGCGATCCCGCCCGGCTGCGCCTTCCACCCGCGCTGCCCCCTGGCCCGCGCGGTCTGCCGTACGGACCGGCCGCCGCTGTACGACGTGGCGCCCGGCCGGACGAGCGCCTGCCACTTCTGGAGGGAGACGATGGATGGCGCACGCTGAACGGCCGGATCGCGGGGAGGGGGACCGGCCGGATCATCAAGCAGCCGGGTCCGCCCCGGAGCCGGCCCCCGAATCCGGTCGGGCGGCCTCCGGTCGGGTGGCCTCCGGTCGGGCTGCCTCCGATCCGGTGGCCTCCGGTCGGGCTGCCTCCGCGCCTCGCCGCCGATGGCTTCCCCGACGCGCCGACCACTGGGGCCGTAAGGAAGCCCGTGCCGAAGGCGGCGCGGCCGACCGCCTGTTGGCGAAGGCGCGGGCCGAGAACGCGTACGCCGAGACCGGGAACGGTGACGAACCCGTCCTCCAAGTACGGCACTTGATCAAGCACTACCCGGTGACGGAAGGCTTCCGCAGGGGCGCGGCGGTCAAGGCGGTAGACGGTGTCTCCTTCGATCTCGCCCGGGGAGGCACGCTCGGCGTCGTCGGCGAGTCGGGCTGCGGCAAGTCGACGCTGGCCCGGCTGCTCGTGGGGCTGGAGCGGCCGACCAGCGGTGCGATCCTCTACCGCGGCGAGGACGTCACCCGGCTGACGGGCCGCGCCCTGAAGGCCGTCCGCCGCAACATTCAGATGGTCTTCCAGGACCCGTACACCTCCCTCAACCCCCGGATGACGGTCGGCGACATCATCGGCGAGCCGTACGCGATCCACCCCGAGGTGGCGCCCAAGGGCGACCGGCGCCGACGGGTGCGGGAGCTGCTGGACGTGGTCGGGCTCGATCCGGCGTACGCGAACCGGTACCCGCACCAGTTCAGCGGCGGGCAGCGGCAGCGCGTCGGCATCGCCCGGAGCCTGGCGCTGCGGCCGGAGATCGTCATCGCGGACGAGCCGGTCTCGGCGCTCGACGTGTCCGTGCAGGCGCAGGTCGTCAACCTGCTGGAACGGCTGCGGGACGCGTTCGACCTCTCGTATCTCTTCATCGCGCACGACCTGTCGGTGGTCCGGCACGTTTCGGATCGGGTGGCGGTGATGTACCTCGGGCGCGTCGTGGAGATCGGCACGGACGAGGAGATCTACGAGCATCCGACGCACCCCTATACGCAGGCGCTGCTGTCCGCCGTTCCCGTCCCGGATCCGGAGGCGCCCGGCCGACGCGGGCGCCTCGTCCTGCACGGGGATGTGCCCTCGCCCGCGCACCCGCCGTCCGGGTGCCGCTTCCGTACGCGGTGCTGGAAGGCGCGCGAACGGTGCGCGGAGGAGACGCCGGCGCTCGCGGTGCCGGCCGCGTTCCGGGAGGTGGGCGGCCCGGCCGCCCATGCGTCGGCGTGTCATTACGCGGCGGAGTGGGGGGAGCGGGCGGGGCGGGGGGATCGGGCGGATGGCGGGTGATTTTTGGGTGCCGGTGAACGCCGGGGGCGTTGTCCTCAATCGCCGGACGGGCTTGATATTGCGGGGCCGCCGCCCACCAGCTGGGCCGGACGGGCTGGATTTTGCGGGGCCGCCGCCCACCAGTCGGCCCGGGCGGGCTGGGGTTTGGCGGGCCTTCGCTTGTCGGCCGGGCTGGGTGGGGTGGGTTTGCGAGCGGGCCGGTGAACGCCGGGGGCGTTGTCCTCAATCGCCGGACGGGCTTGATATTGCGGGGCCGCCGCCCACCAGCTGGGCCAGACGGGCTGGATTTTGCGGGGGCCGCCGCCCATCAGTCGGCCCGGACGGGCTTGGTATTGCGGGGCCATGCCCCGGATTTCGGTGTGCCGGACGCGCCCGAAAGCGGGCCTGGGCGCCGGGGGCCTATCGCACTCCCTCCACCGATCGCCGGTACGTCGTCCGCCGGTCCTCGATCGCGCCCCAGCGGTCGCCGTAGACGTTCTCCAGGATGGCGGGCTCGCGCAGGAAGTCGTGCGGGAAGCCCAGTGGGATCGCGCTCACCTCGTCCAGTCGCCGTACGGCGTCGGGGTCGAGGCGGACGTCGATGGCGGCGAGGTTGTCGGCGAGCTGGGATTCCTTGGTGGCGCCGACGATGGGGACGAGGTTGCCGGGGCGGGTGCGCAGCCAGGCCAGGGCGACCTGGGCCGGGGTCCAGCCGCCCTGCTCGGCGATCTCCAGCACCGCCGTGATGATCTCGTCCTCTCCGGGCGCGGCCCCGGCCTCCCCGGTGACGTCCAGCCGACCGGACTCGCCGCGCCGGTACTTGCCGGTGAGCTTGCCGGCCGCGAGCGGGGACCACACCATGACGGTCTGGTCGAAGGCGCGGGCCTGGGGGAGCAGTTCGCGTTCGGGGGTGCGCTCCAGGAGGTTGTACAAAAGTTGCGACCCGGCGAAGGAGGTCCAGCCGCGCAGCTCCGCGAGCGTGCCGGCCTGCGCGATCTCCCAGGCCGCCCAGTCGGAGACGCCGAGGTAGAGCACCTTGCCGCCGCGCACCAGGTCGTCCAGGGCGCGCATGACCTCCTCGACGGGGGTGAAGTGGTCGCGGGCGTGCACCCACAGGACGTCGAGGCGGTCGGTGCGCAGGCGGCGGAGGCTGTCCTCCACGGAGCGGACGAGGTTCTTGCGGTGGTTCCCGGCGGCGTTCACGTCGCCCTTGTGTGTGGCGCAGGTGTACTTGCTCGCCAGGACGAAGGCGTCCCGGCGCCCGGCCAGCAGCTCGCCGACGATCGACTCCGCGTTGCCGCCCGCGTAGTTGTTGGCGGTGTCGACGAAGTTGCCGCCGGCGTCCGCGTAGGCGTCCAGGATGCGCCCGCTCGTCTCCTTGTCCGAGCCCGAGCCGGAGGTGTCGCCCATGGTCATGGTGCCGAGGGCGAGCTCGCTCACCCGGAGGCCGGTTTTGCCGAACAGTGTGTACCGCACGGGGGTTCCTTTCGGTCGTCGTGCGGTGAACGGTACGAGTTGGAGTGGGCTTCAGGGGAAGGGTGGGGCGGAGTGGGGTGGGATTCCAGTCGGTTGGGCCCGTGTGGTGGGCGGGTGGTGGGTGATTTGTGGGTGCCGGTGAACGCCGGGGGCGTTGTCCTCAATCGCCGGACGGGCTTGATATTGCGGGGCCGCCGCCCATCAGCTGACCCGGGCGGGATGGGTTTTGCGGGGCCGCCGACCATCAGCTGACCCGGACGGGCTGGAGTTTGCCGGTCCGCCGACCATCAGCTGACCCGGACGGGCTTGATTGGGCGAGCCCGTCACTTTCCAGCCCGTCCGGCGTTTGAGGACACCCCGATGAGCGCGGGTACGGGCTCTTGGGCGGGCGGTGGGTGATTCTTTGGTGCCGGTGAACGCCGGGGGCGTTGTCCTCAATCGCCGGACGGGCTTGATATCGCGGGGCCGCCGCCCATCAGCTGACCCGGGCGGGCTTGATATTGCGGGGCCGCCCACCGGTCGACCCGGACGGGCTGGGTTTTGCCGGTCCGCCGCCCATCAGTCGCCGGACGGGCCGGATGTCGGTGGCCGCCGCCCATCAGTCGCCCGGCGGGCTGGTCTTTGCCGGCCCCGGCGCATCGGCCGTCGCCTCCTCGATCGCGGCCAGTGCGGGGTCCAGGACGATGTCCTCGTCCCGGGCCGTGATCGTCGGTTCTTCGGGGAAGTGGCAGGCCGTGAGGTGGCCGGACAGGTTTCCCTGGATTTGGACGAGGGGGGGTTCCTCGGTGGCGCACTTGTCCTGGGCCTTCCAGCAGCGGGTGCGGAAGCGGCAGCCGGAGGGTGGGTTGATGGGGGAGGGGACGTCGCCGGCGAGGCGGATGCGTTCGCGGGCGTCTTCCTCGTCGGTGGTGAGGTTGGCCTCGGGGACGGCGGAGAGCAGGGCGTGGGTGTAGGGGTGGCGGGGGCGGTTGTAGATGGAGTCGCGGTCGCCGACCTCGACGATCTTGCCGAGGTACATCACGGCGACCCGCTGGCTGAAGTGCCGGACCACCGCCAGGTCGTGGGCGATGAACAGGAACGCGATGCCCAGTTCGCGCTGGAGTTCCTGGAGGAGGTTGATGACCTGCGCCTGGATGGAGACGTCGAGGGCGGAGACCGGCTCGTCGGCGACGATCAGTTTCGGTTCCAGGGCGAGGGCGCGGGCCACGCCGATGCGCTGCCGCTGGCCGCCGGAGAACTCGTGCGGGAAGCGGTTGTAGTGCTCGGGGTTGAGGCCGACGGTCTCCAGCAGTTCGCGGACCCGCTTCTCGTGGCCGCCCTCGGGGTTGATCCCGTTGATCTCCATCGGGCCGCGGATGATGCTGCCCACCGTCTGGCGGGGGTTCAGCGAGGAGTACGGATCCTGGAAGATCATCTGGATGTCGGAGCGGACCGGCGCCAGTTCCTTGCGGGTGGCGCGGGTGATGTCCCGGCCCTGGAAGGAGATGGTGCCGGCGGTGGGCTCCAGCAGGCGGGTGAGCAGCCGGCCGGTGGTGGACTTGCCGCAGCCGGACTCGCCGACCAGGCCGAACGTCTCCGCCTCGTGGACGGTCAGGTCGATGCCGTCCACCGCCTGCACGGCCCCGATCGTCCGTTTGAACGGGAAGCCCGCTTTGATCGGGAAGTGCTTGGTCAGCTTCTCGGCGATCAGGAGCGGTTCGCCCGGGGTGCGGGCGGCGGGGCGCGGCGCGGGGACGATGACGTCTTCGGGTGCATTCATGGTGTGGCGTCGCTCCCTAGCCCAGGCGGGGCTTGATCTGCTCGGTGAAGAACGTGTGCTTCTGCTCGGGGGTCAGGTGGCAGGCGGCGCCGCGACCCGGCGGCAACTGGGGCCGCTCGTCGCGGCAGCGGGTCCCGCCGACCTCGTCGGTGAAGCCGCAGCGGGGGTGGAACGGGCAGCCGGACGGCGGGTCGAGCAGGCTCGGCGGGGTGCCGGGGATGGGCAGCAGCGGCTCGTCCACGCTGGCGGACAGCCGCGGCATCGAGCCCAGCAGGCCCCACGTGTAGGGGTGCTGGGGCTCGGTGAGGATCTCCTTGACGGTGCCGCGTTCGACGGCTCGTCCGGCGTACATCACCAGGAGTTCGTCGGCCATGTTCGCCACCACGCCCAGGTCGTGGGTGATCAGGATGATGGCGGAGCCGAATTCCTGCTGGAGGTCCTTGAGCAGGTCCAGGATCTGGGCCTGCACGGTGACGTCGAGGGCGGTGGTGGGCTCGTCCGCGATCAGCAGCGCGGGGTTGCAGACCAGCGACATGGCGATCATGGCCCGCTGCCGCATGCCGCCGGAGAACTGGTGCGGGTAGTCGTCCACCCGCAGCGCGGGCTGCGGGATGCCGACCTTGCCCAGCATCTCGATGGCCCGCTGCCGGCCTTCCCGCCGGCTCGCGCCGGTGTGCTTGACGAACGGTTCCGCGATCTGGCGGCCGACCGTGTAGTACGGGGACAGCGCGGTCAGCGGGTCCTGGAAGATCATCGCCATTTTGTTGCCGCGCAGCTTCTCCAGCGTCCTTTCCCTGGCGCCGGTCAGTTCCTGGCCGTCCAGGACGATTTCGCCGGAGATATCGGTGGAGGCGGGATTGTGCAGCCCCAGAATGGCGAGGTTGGTCACCGATTTCCCGGAGCCGGATTCGCCGACGATGCCGAGCGTCTTTCCGCGTTCGAGGTCGAAGGAGAGGTTGTCCACCGCTTTGACGATGCCGTCCTCGGTGGAGAACCGCACGTACAGGTCGCGTACGGACAGGAAGGGCTGCGTTTGGGCCGGGTCCGGGGCGCCGTCCGGCTTGGTGAGGGTGGTCACGGGAATGTCTCTCCTAGGACAGGCGCACACGCGGGTCGATGAACGCGTAGCAGGCGTCCACGATGATGTTGAAAAGGACGATGAACGTCGCCGCGAACAGCATCACGCCCATCACCATCGGAAGGTCGGTGTTGACCACCGAATTCACCGCGAGTGTCCCCAGGCCGGGCAGGGCGAAGGTCTTCTCGGTGATCATCGCGCCGCCGAAGAGGCTGCCCAGGTCGATGCCGAAGATCGTGATGATCGGAATGAGCGAACCGCGCCAGGCGTAACGGAAGAAGACCGTCCGGGAGGACATGCCTTTCGCGCGGGCGGTGCGGACGTGTTCCTCCTGGAGTTGCTCGATCATCGAGGACCGCGACATACGGGTGTACTGCGCGGTGAAAATGATCGACAGTACGCACCAGGGAATGATCAGCCCCAGGAACCAGCCCCCCGGATCCTCGGTGATCGGCACGTATTTCGGCTGGCCGAACCACCCCAGGTTGTAGACGAGCAGGGCCAGCACGATCGGGCCGACGAAGTAGATCTGCATCGAGCTGAGGACCAGCGACGCGGAGCTGAAGACCTTGTCGATGGCCTTGCCCTGCTTGCGGGCGGCGAGCATGCCGGTGCCGAGCCCGACGAACAGGAAGACCGCGGCGCCGCCGACGGCCAGGGAGATGGTGGTCGGGAAGCGGTCGACGATGGTGTCCCAGACGGGGTCGCCGGTGGCGAAGGAGTAGCCGAAGCAGGGCGCCGGGCACGGGCCCTGCGCGAAGTCGCGTCCGGTGACGATCCCGGACATGAACTCCCAGTACTGGACGGGGATCGGCTTGTCCAGGCCCAGGTTCTTGTGGATGATCGCCAGCGCGTCCGGCGTGCAGTTCTTTCCGCAGGACAGCAGCGCGGGGTCCCGGGGGGCGGCGAAGAAGAGGAAGAACGTGACCGCGCTGATGACCAGCAGGATCACGAGGGCGCCGAGGAACCGGCGGATGAGGAATCGAAGCATGGCGGATCGCGGCTCTCGTGGGGCGGCGGACGTGGTGGTCGGTCACCGGCGCCGATGTGCCCGCCCGGGTGGGGCGGGCACACCGGCGCCCGGCCGGGTGGCGCGCGGGAGGGCTACTTCTTGACGAACAGCTTCGTCGGGTCGACGCCGCTGATGATGTCGTTGTTGACCACGCCGCCGACCTTCGAGCCGTGCAGCTGGATCTGCTTGTAGTAGAAGGTCGGGATCTGCGGGAGGTCCTCCTTCAGGATCCGCTCACCGAGCGCGAACCACTCCTGGGAGGCCTTCTTCTGGTCCGTGATCAGGGCGATGCGGTCCATTTCCTTGTTGACCGCGGGGTTGTTGTAGTGCGAGTAGTTCGGCGAGCCGTCCTGGATCTGGCGGCCGTCGTAGACCGGCGGCAGCACCGTCGAGGCGCTGGGCCAGTCGGCACCCCACGCGGAGGGGTAGATGTCGAACTTGTTGTCCTTCTTGCCGATCACGTCGTAGTACGTGTCCGCCGGCAGGTCCTTGGGCTGGACGTTGAACCCGGCCTTGCGCAGGTTGTCGGTGACGGCGACGGAGTACTTCTGCGGCTCGGCGGCGGTGTTGAAGGCGAAGGTGAGCTTCATGCCGACCTTGCCGGCCTCCTTCAGGAGCTGCTTGGCCTTCTCCACGTCGCCCATCGGCTTCTTGAGCTTGCCGTAGGGGTCGATGTCCTTGTAGCCGGTCAGGGTGGGGCTGATGTAGCTGCCGGCCAGCTCGCCGCCGCCCGGGGTGCCGTACGTGTCGAGGATGGCCTGCGTCGGCAGGGCGTAGGCGATGGCCTCGCGGACCTTCTTGTCCTTGAGCCGGAACATGTTGAGGTTCATGACGCCGACGTACGGCTGGTAGCCGGAGGTGGAGCGCTTCTTGATCGCCGGGTCGTTGGACACCTGCGGCATGCTGGCCGCGTCGACCTGGTTGTTGAAGCTGATCGCGTTCTGGTTGTCGGTGTTGTCGGCCATCAGCCGCTGGGTGGAGTCGGCGTAGGAGACACCGAACTGGATGTCGAACCTGTCGACGTACTGGTGGCGCGCGACGTCCGTCTTGGGGTCCCAGTTGGTGTTCTTGACCAGCGACATGCTCTTGCCGGACTTGAACGACTCGATCTTGTACGGGCCGGAGGCCACCGGCGCCCTGTCGTACTTCTCCTTCGTGTCGCCCTTCTCCTGGACGATGCCGTACCCGGCCATCGCCAGCGCGTACGGGAGGTCCGGCACGGGCTTCTTGAAGTGGAAGACGATCGTCTTGTCGTCCGGCGTGTCCAGGATGTCGTCCGGGATGTGCTTGCCCTTGTACGGGCCGTCCGGCAGCAGCTTGCGGTAGTCGGTGCTGTTGGCCAGCCACTGCTGGACGTAGTACGGGCCGTCCGTGATGAACGTCGCGAACTGCCGCTCGAAGGTGTGCCGGACGTCCTTGGCAGTGATCGGCGAGCCGTCCTGCCACTTGATGCCGTCCTTGAGCTTGAACGTCCACGTCTTCTGGCCGTCCGAGGGCTCGCCGCTGTCGGTGGCCAGGTCGCCGACGACGGTGTACTTGCCCTTGTTGTCCAGGTGGTACGTGGTGAGGCGGCGGAAGAGGAGGGTGGAGACGGCACCCTCGTCACTCACGTAGATCTGCGCGGGGTCCAGGTGCGAGTAGGAGTCGCGCTGGTAGACCTTGATCGTGCCGCCGGGGGTGGCGCCGGGCACCGCCTCGGCCGGGCCGGTGGACGCCTTCTCGTCGCCGAAGGTGATCTGCGCGCGCTGCTGCTCGGCGTGCTTGCGGCCCTGGTCGTCCTTCGCCTCCGGGCTCGCCCCGCTGCTGCACGCGGTGAGGACCAGCGCCCCGGCGGACAGCGCCACGAGGGCGGCGCGTGCTCTGCGCATACGGACATTGCTCATGGTGGTGGATGCACCTGCCTGTCGTTGTTCCGTTGCCGCTGCCTGACTCGTGCGGTGCCGGGGTGGCAGCACCCCCCGCGGAACGAACGTCATCGAGCCCGTTTCGGGTCGAAGGCGTCCCGGACCGAGTCCCCGAGGAGGTTGAACGCGACGATGAAGATCACCATCGCGACGCCGGGGAAGAACAAGTACGTGATGTCGTTGCGGTAGTACTCCGCCGCGTTGGCGAACATCCGGCCCCAGTCGGGCGTGGGTTCCACCAGGCCGACACCGAGGAACGAGAGGCCCGCGATGCTGGTGACGAAGCCGGGCAGCATGTACGTCGTCTGCACCAGGATCGGCGTCATCACGTTCGGCAGCAGCTCGCGGCGGATGATGCGGGCCGGCGACGCCCCGCTGACCTTGGCGGCCTCGACGAACTCGCGCTCCCGCAGGGACAGCACCGCGCCGCGCAGCAGCCGCGCCAGCGCCATCCAGCCCAGCACCCACATGACGAGGATGATGATCAGCGCCCGCAACCAGGTGGGCATCGCGTCCTCCGGCGCGACGAAGATCGCGCTGACCACCGGCACGAACGCCACGAAGAAGAGCTGGTTGGGGAACGCCATCAGCAGGTCGATCAGACGGCCGATGAAGTAGTCCGTCCGGCCGCCGAAATACCCGGCCGCCACGCCCAGGATGATCGCGGTGAGCACGGAAACGACCGTGATCGCGAGCGCGAGGAACAGCGTATTCCGAATTCCGAAGATCAACTGCGTGAACACGTCGCGGCCCAGCGTCGGCTCGATACCGAACCAGAACTCACTGGAAATCCCGCCGTTCGGCTGCGCCGGATAGCCGTTGACCAACAGGCCGGGCGTGATTTGCCCGTAACGGGTGTAGGGGTCCTTGCCGTAGAGCTTGGAAATGACCGGGGCGAGCAGTCCGATGAGGAAGAAGGCGATCACGACGCAGGCACTGATCACGCCCGTGCGGTCGCGCCGGAATCGCATCCACATCAACTGGCCGGGAGACCGGCCCACGAGGGCGCCGCTCTTTCGGTCCTTTTCCTTGATCAAACCGTCCGGGCCGAGTTCCGGGGTTCCGGAGTTGGCCATGGCGGTCGGGGATGGGCTGGTCATCGCGAAATGCCCCCGCGCCGAGTTCTCTGCGAACAGGAAGCGGCACAGAGTCGCACCGCTGGTTGAGCGGACTTTCGCAAGTGATTTATGACGCAGTCAAGGGGCTGACAAGCGCGGACTCGCACTGTTCGAGCTTCTTGAGCGAAGATTGCGCAGATTGACGCCACCACGTGCTTGACAGTGGCCCGCCGTGCACGGCATGTGCGACATGTCATGCTCAACTGCCGTCGCGAGCGGGCCAGTTGACTCCTGTCACGCCGATATACGGACGCGTCGTGCTCGACAGCGTACGGCCGCGCGGGCGCCGCGGGCCGGCCGGGGCGCTCGGGTGGCGCCCCGGCCGGAAGGAGTTGCGCCGGACGGAGGAGGGGCGGCTGGACGGCGCGGGCGCCGGGGGCGCCGCCGGTGCGGGCGCCATGAGCAGCGCGAACGCCAACTGCCGCGCGGGGGCGGCGAGTTGAAACGGAACCGGGCGGGGCGTGCCGCCGCCCGGCCCGTCGTCAGGGCCGGGAAACGCCCAGCGACCGCTTCAGGAAGTCCACTTGGAGCAGGAGCAGGTTTTCGGCCACCTGCTCCTGTGGCGTCATGTGGGTCACTCCGGACAGCGGCAGCACCTCGTGCGGACGCCCGTCCGCCAGCAGCGCGGAGGACAGCCGCAGGCTGTGCGCCACCACCACGTTGTCGTCCGCCAGACCGTGCACGATCATCAGCGGCCGGTGCGGCATCGCCGCGTCCACCAGGCCGTCGTCCCAGACCAGCGAGTTGGCCCGGTAGACCTCGGGGTCCTCGTCCGGGTGGCCCTGGTAGCGCTCCGTGTAGTGGGTGTCGTACAGGCGATGGTCGGTGACCGGCGCGCCCACCACGCCCGCGCGGAAGACGTCGGGCCGCCGCAGCACCGCCAGCCCGGCCAGATAGCCGCCGAAGGACCAGCCGCGGATGCCGACCCGGGACAGGTCCAGGGGGAAGGTCTCGGCCAGCGCGTGCAGCGCGTCCACCTGGTCCTGGAGGACGACGGCCGCCACGTCGCGGTGGATGGCCTTCTCCCAGGCCGGGGAGCGGCCCGGCGTGCCGCGGCCGTCCGCGACGATCACCGCGAACCCCTGGTCGGCGAACCACTGCGAGGTCAGGTGCGCGTTGTGCGCCGCGACCACCCGCTGTCCGTGGGGCCCGCCGTACGGGTCCATCAGCACCGGGAGCGGCCCGTCGGCCTCCGTGTACCCGGTGGGCAGCAGCACCGCGCAGGGGATGCGCCGGTCGCCCGCGAGAACGAATTCCGGCCGCGTGGTGAGCACCGGCACCTCGGCGTGCGAACCGATCGCCGCCAGGTGCGTCTCCCCGCCGTCCGCGTCCAGCCGCACCACCTCCACCTGCGCCCCGGGCCGCTCCACCGACACGTGCGAGAGCACGGCCACCGCGCCCTCGCGCACCGCCGAGGACACCGACGGGTACGGGCGGGCGCCGACCCGCTCCCAGCCGCCCTGGTCACCGCTGCCGCGGTACCAGGCCCGGTAGACGCCGATGTCGTGGTTGTCCTCGCCGCTCGCCGAGAACAGGACGTCGTCCTCGCCCACGTCCAGCACCGCGCGGACGTGCAGCGGGGCCGCCGTCAGCGGCCGGTCGCCGACGAACAGCCGGCGCGCGCCGCCCTCGTCCGCGATCCGCACCAGCCGCCCGTCCGGCGTCCAGGCCGGCGCCCCGGGGAACAGTTCCAGCCACCGGTCGTCCCCCTCGGCGTGCACGGTGGCGGTGGCGCCGGTCGCGGTGTCCACCGTCAGATAGCGCTGCGCGCGCTGGTCCCGGGTCTGCACCAGGAGGAGCGGCGGCCCGGCGGCCGACCAGTGCACCCGCGCCAGGTACGGGTACCGCTCGCGGTCCCACGTCACGTCCGTGCGGGAGCCGTCCAGGCCGAGCAGGGCGAGGGAGACCACGGCGTTCGGGGTGCCGGCCGCCGGGTAGGCGACCTCGGCCGGGCGGCGGTCGGGCTGCGCGGGGTCGGCGATCCACCAGCGGCGCACGGGCGCCTCGTCCACCCGCGCCGCCAGCACGCGGTCGCTGTCGGGCGACCACCAGTAGCCCCGGAAACGGTCCATCTCCTCCGCCGCCACGAACTCGGCCAGCCCCCACGTCACGGCGGGGGCGTCCGGCTCGGCGAGGGCGCGGTCGCCCTGCGGCGCGGGATCGCCGTCCTTGGCGGCGGCGTCCGCCGGGACGACGCGGAGCGCGCCCTGCGACACGTACGCGACGTGCCGGCCGTCCGGGGACGGGCGGGGGTCCACCACCGGCCCCGGCACGGAGAGTTCGCGGGCGGTCCCGGCGCGCAGCTCGGAGACGAACAAGCGCCCGGAGAGGGTGAAGGCGGCCAACTCCGCCGCGGCGTCCACGGCGTAGCCGATCACCCCGGCGGAGCCCTCGCGGGTGCGCTCGCGGCGCGCCCGCTCCTCGGGGGA
The DNA here is from genome assembly GCF_040611095.1 of Streptomyces sp. NPDC003077. NCBI lineage: Bacteria > Bacillati > Actinomycetota > Actinomycetes > Kitasatosporales > Streptomycetaceae > Streptomyces > Streptomyces sp. NPDC003077. The sequence continues at coordinate 22,081 of NZ_JBEXNM010000047.1, forward strand.
CAACTCCTCCGCCGCGCCGGCGAGCAGCGTCTCGGGGTCGGCGGCGGCGAACTCCCGCCCTTCGTCGAGGTCCAGGACCCACAGCAGGTTCGCGCGGTCGGTCCCCGACCGGGAGCGCAGGAAGACGACCCGCCGGCCGTCCGGCGCGATGGTGAAACCGCGGGGCGCGCCCAGGGAGAAACGCTGGGTGCGGGCGTGTTGTCGGGGAAAGGAAGGCTGTCCGGTCATGCGCAGAGCCTAGGGGGTGCGGGGCGGATCGCGGGGGTGCCGCGGGCGTGCGGAGGGGCGGGGGTGCGGGAGCCGTGGTGGGGCCGTGCGCGGGGGTGCCGGGCGGGCGTTTCGGGTGGCGCTCGGTGGGGGCGGGGGCGTGTGTGCGGGGATGGCGGTGGTGTCCGCGCCGGACGTTCCGGGCCGGTGGGTGCGCCGCGTGGGGGCTTGCGCGCGGACCGGTGGCCCGCGTGCGCGCGGGGGCGTGCACCTCGGGTGGAAGTGGATCACACGCGCCCCCATCGAGCTTCCGTGCCCCTCCGTATGCGCGGATACGGAAAGTTATGATCCCTTGCGCACAGTGGGTACGGAGGGAAGGGGTCGCGGCATCGCCATGCCCGCGGCCTTCCGGCGCGGTCCGCCGCGCCCGCCCAACGCTGTCCCGACCGCGCGTACTTGGAGGTGAACCGCCGTGGCACTCTCGATTTCGGCGGTGGTGCTGCTGGCGATCGTCGTCTTCCTGCTGATCAGGAAGTCCGGGCTGAAAGCGGGGCACGCGGCCGTCTGCATGCTGCTGGGCTTCTACCTGGCGACCTCGTCCATCGGACCCACCATCAAGCAGCTGACGACGAACGTGGCCGGGATGCTCGGGGGGATCAAGTTCTGACCCGGCGGGGCGGGGCCGGACGCGGCGGCCGATCCGGAGGGCGCCGTTCGGGCGGCGGGCGTTGCGGAGGGCGGCCGTCGGGCGGGGGGCGTCGCGGAGGGCGGCCGTCCCGGTCGTGGGCCGCGCCGCCCGGCTCGTACGCTGTTGGACATGTCCGACCTTCCCGCCCGCCGTCTGCTCTTGGTGCACGCACACCCGGACGACGAGTCGATCAATAACGGCGCCACCATGGCCAAATACGCGCACGAAGGTGCCCTGGTCACGCTGGTGACCTGTACGCAGGGTGAGGAGGGCGAGGTCATCCCGCCCTCCCTCGCGCACCTCGCGCCCGACCGCGACGACACCCTGGGCCCCTACCGGGCCGGGGAACTGTCCGCCGCCATGCGCGAGCTGGGCGTGCGCGACCACCGCTTCCTCGGCGGGGCGGGCCGCTACCGCGACTCCGGGATGATGGGCGCGCCCCAGAACGACCGCCCCGGCGCCTTCTGGCGGGCCGACCTGGACGAGGCCGCCGGCCACCTGGTCGCGGTGATCCGCGAGACCCGGCCGCAGGTCCTGATCACGTACGACGAGAACGGGGGCTACGGCCACCCGGACCACATCCAGGCCCACCGCGTCGCCATGCGCGCCGCCGACCTCGCCGCCGACCCCGCCTTCCGCCCGGAACTGGGCGCGGCGCACGCCGTCACGAAGATCTACTGGAACTGCAACGCCCGCTCCGACGTCGAATCGGGGTTCACCCGCCTCCGCGAGGCGGGGCTGTCCTTCCCGGGCATCGCGTCGGTCGACGACGTGCCGGGGGTGGTGCCGGACGCCGCCGTCACCGCCTCGATCGTCGGCGGCGAGACGTACGGGAACGCCAAGAAGGCGGCGATGCGGGCGCACGCCACGCAGATCGCCGTGGACGGCCCCTTCTTCGCGCTCTCCAACGACCTGGGACAGCCGCTGTTCGCCACCGAGCACTACCGCCTCGTACGGGGTGTCGCGGGCGGTCCGGACGGCGGGCGCGAGGACGATCTCTTCGCGGGGATCGACGCGGGGGCCGACGAGAAGGGCGCGACGGCATGAGCGCGGAGAAGGGCAAGGGGCCGAAGAACGCGGGCTCCAAGGGGAAGGGCGCGGGAGGCGCCGGGGCCGGTGGTGGCTCGGGCGCCGGGCCGGGCGTCGGTGCGGGCAAGTCCGCTGCCGGTGGCTCGTCCGGTGGTGCCGGCAAGCGGGCGCGGGCCGGGAGCGGCGCGGGAGGTGCCGGGGCGGCTGCCCGGGGCCAGGCCGGGGCCAAGAGCGGCGGCGGCGCTTCGGCCGGGACCGGTGCTCCCGGAGCCGGTGCGGCGCGGGCCGGTGCGGCGCGGGCCGGTGCGTCCGCGGCGGCAGGACAGGCCGTCGGGACGCCGGGCGCGCGCTGGGCCGGGTACGTCCTGCTGCTCGTCCTGGGCGCGGTCGTCGCGGTGGCGGGGACGCTCGTCCAGGCCGCGTGGTTCCCGGGCGGGCTGCTGCTGGCGCTGGCCGGCGCGGGCGGCCTCTTCTACGGGGGCGGGGCGGCCACGGGGACGACGGCGGGGGTGCTGGCGCCGGGCGCCGGGTGGCTGGGGACCGTCGTGTTCCTCAGCAACACGCGTCCGGAGGGCGACTTCGTCTTCGGTTCCGGGCTCGGATCGTACGGCTATCTGCTGGGCGGGATCGTCATCGCTGTGATCTGTGCCACCAGGATGCAGATGCGGACGGCGCGCGGGCAGGCGGCTGGATTTGGTGGTTGACGTCCTGACCGGTGTGATCTTGTCCGAGGGCGCCCGGACGCCCGTACGTGGGGCCTTCCCCCGCTGTCCGGGTACCGGTGTGCGGCGGACAGTATGGTGGTGCGCGCCGCCGAGCCGCCCAAGCACCTTACTGACGAGCGGCGGAGCCAACCGGGAGAACCTGCTTTGAGTCGTGTATCTGACAGTTCGTCCTCCGGCGCCCAGGGCCGCGGCGGTGCCGCCTACCCCTCGGGAACGCCCCCGTACGGAAAGCCTCGGGAGGACGCCGACGAGGCGATAGCGGCCGGGGCCGCGGCGCAGCCGGAGGAGCCGAAGACCGAGACCACCGTGACGACGCGGATCAAGATCAACATTCCGGGATCGCGCCCCATTCCGCCGGTCGTCGTGCGCAAGTCGGTCGGTGAGGAGTCCGGGATGAGTGGATCGTCGGGAGCGGCCGGTTCCGCGGGCCCCGCCGGAGCCGCGGGCGGTGGCGAACGCGGCCCCGAGCGTCCGGGGCTGCCCACGCGTCCGGCCGGTGCGGCCCGCACGGGTGGCGGCGCGCGGCCCGCCGCGGCGGCCGAGTCGTCCCAGGGGCGGGCGGCCGAGAAGGAGAAGACGAGCGACTGGTTCGCGCCCCGGAAGCCCACGCCCACGCAGGCGCGGCCGTCCGCGCCCGCCGGAGCCCCGGGTGGCGCCCCGGCCTCCGCGGGGAACCCCGGCGGCGCGCCCGCCCCGGCCCCGGGCCGCCAGCAGCGCCCCGACCTGCCGTACTTCTCGGACAGCCCGGGCGCGCCCAGCGGCGGCGCGGGCACGGCCTCCCCGTTCGACGCCCCGGTGGGCGCTCCGCAGGAACGCAGCCCGTTCGACGGCCCGATGGGCCCGGGCCCGGCGGGTCCCGCCGGACCGGGCGCGGGACAGGACCGTGGTGCCGGTCAGGGCCCCGGCGCTTCCGGTGCCGGTCAGGCTCCCGGCGCTCCCGGCGCGGGTGGGCGGAAGGCCCCGGCCGGGCCCGGTGCGTCCAACGGGCGGACCGGTCAGGCCGGTTCGAAGCCCCCCGCCGCGCCGAGCGGGCCGACGACCGGGCCGGTCGGCGGCACCATGCCGCTCGACGCCCCGGGCGGCTTCGGCGCGCCCGCGGGCGGGCCGCCCCGGATGAGCGACGACACCGCCGTCCTGACGCCGCAGGCCCCGGCGCCCGCGCCGAAGGGCGGCCCGGGCGGGCGCGCCGGTGGCGCGGCCGGTGCGCCGGGCGTGCCGGGTGCCCCGGGCACGGCCGCCCCCGGTGGTCAGCGGGCCGGCGGCTCCAAGGGCGGCAACCCGAAGGGCGGTGCGCCCAAGGCCAAGGGCCCCAAGGGCGGCAACGCCAACAACGGCGGCAACCCGAACAACGGCGGTGCCGCGGCCAAGGGCGGCAAGCAGGGCAAGCAGGGCAAGGGCGGCGGCAACCGCGGTCCCCAGGGCGGCCCGGGCATGCCCGGGGGCGCCGTGTCCGGTGCGCCCGCCGGTTCCCGTCCCGGTGCGCCGATGGGCTCCGGGCCTGGTGCGCCCGGCGGTCCCCGTCCCGGTGCCGGGCAGGTCGGCGACACGCTCGTCGGCGGTATCCCGGCGGTCCCGGGCGGCGGCGGCCCGGCGGGGCCGACGCCGTTCCCCACGGGCCCGTCCGCGGCGGCGAACGGCGCTCCCGCGGCGCCCCGGCCCCCGCTGCCCAAGATCCCCGAGATGATCAATCCGCCCAAGAAGAAGGGCCGGGGTTCCAAGGGGCCCAAGGGCGGCAGCGGTCCCAAGGGCGGCGGCGCCCCCAAGAAGAAGGGCCGCAGCAAGATCGTGCTGCTGGGTGTCGGCATCGTCTTCGTCGCGGGCGTCGCGTACGGCGCGGGCCTGCTGCTCGACCACGCCGACGTGCCCAACGGCACCACCGCGCTCGGCGTGGACATCGGCGGGCTCTCGAAGGACGAGGCGGTCAAGCGGCTCGACTCGGCCCTCAAGGACCGCCTCACCCAGCCGTTGAAGATCACGGTCGACGGGCAGCAGCGGACCCTCCAGCCGGAGAGGGCCGGTCTGGGCGTCGACACCCAGACGACCGTCCGCAACGCCGCGGGCCGGGACTACAACCCGGTCTCGGTCGTCGGCGCGCTGTTCGGCGGCAGCCGCCCGGCCAAGCCCGCCATGACCGTGGACGACGAGAAGCTGACCATCGCCCTCCAGCAACTGGCCGGGCCGGAGGGTCAGGCCAAGGAGGGCGGGATCACCTTCGAGGACGGCAAGGCCGTGCCGCACTACGGGACGCCGTACAAGAGCGTGGACGTCAAGGCCTCGAAGGAGCAGGTCGCCGACGCCTACCGGCAGCGCGTCGAGACCGGCAAGGACACCCCGCTGGTGCTGGCCGCCACCGAACAGCAGCCGAAGGTCAGCAAGGAGGAGGTGGACCGCGCGATGAAGGAGTTCGCCGAGCCCGCGATGTCGGGCATGGTCACCATCCAGGCGGACCCCGCGCACCGGATCCCCTTCAGCCCGCAGCGGTCGATCCCCAAGTTCCTGTCGATGACGGTCGTCGAGGGCGGGAAGCTCATGGAGCATTACGACCTCCAGAAGCTGGAGCAGCTCTACGGCAACGCCTTCGCGGGCGTCACGGTGAACGCGGCCGAGGGCCCGCGACCGGTCCAGCCGAAGGACGTGGCCAACGCGCTGAGCAAGGCGCTGCGCGGCACGACCCCGGCCGAGCGGATCGGCACCATAGTGACGAACGGGAGCTGAGCGACGCCGGTGACATCACACCGGCGGCCGGGGCCCGGGGGCGGAAGCCTCCGGGCCCCGGTTGTTTCCGTTTCGGCGGGGGCGCCAGAGCCCACCGGACGCCGACCGACCTGGCCGACCCGGCAAAACCGATGCCCCGCCACCCCCGCCACCCCCCGAACCCACCCCCTGACCTGCCACTTTTCAGCCACCCTGTAGAGCCACCCCCATGACCCCGTAAGGGTTCCCACCCATGACATCTGTCATCCCGGGCTCACGACGCCCGACACTGCACGGGGCACCCCCGTCTCCGTGAAGCTGGGTGACATGACGAGCACAGCCACCACCACGGCCGGGAACCCGGCCCCGCACCGCGCCGGAGGGGAGCCCGTCGTCAGCTTCCGGCGCGTCAGCAAGAGCTACGGCAGCGTACGGGCGGTCGCCGATCTGGACCTGGAGCTGTACCCGGGGGAGACGGTCGCGCTCCTCGGGCCCAACGGCGCCGGCAAGTCCTCGACCCTGGACCTCCTCCTCGGCCTGCGCAACCCCGACGCGGGAACGGTGTCCCTCTTCGGCACCACCCCGCAGCGCGCCATCGAGCAGGGCAAGGTCGGCGCGATGCTCCAGAGCGGCGGCCTCATGGGGGCCGTGAAGGTCAGGGAACTCGTCAAGCTGGCCTGCGACCTGCACCCCCGCGCGTACCCCGTCGACCAGGTGCTCGCCACCGCCGGGATCACCCAGATAGCCGACCGCATGGTCGACAAGCTCTCCGGCGGCCAGGAGCAGCGGGTCCGCTTCGCGCTCGCCACCGCGGGCGAGAACAGCCTGATCGTCCTGGACGAGCCGACCACCGGCATGGACGTGACCTCCCGGCAGACCTTCTGGGGCACCATGCGGGACCAGGCGCGGCAGGGCCGCACGGTCCTGTTCGCCACGCACTACCTGGAGGAGGCGGACGAGATCGCCGACCGGGTGATCGTGCTGCACCGCGGCCGGGTGCTGGCCGACGGCACCGCCGCCGAGATCAAGTCCCGGGCCGGGGCCCGCCGGATCTCCTTCGACCTGGACGCCCCGGCGGACGGCGACGTGCTGCGCACGCTGCCGCACCTGACGACCATCGAGGTGTCCGGCCGCACGGTCCGGATGCAGTCGCGGGACGCCGACGCGACGGTGCACGCGCTGTACGGGCTCGGCCTGTACCCGCGCAACCTGGAGGTGTCCGGGCTGGGGCTGGAGCAGGCGTTCATCGCGATCACCACCGCCTCCGACGGCCCGGCCCCCGCCGCCGCCGAGGAGACCGCACGCACCACCGGGAAGGCCGCACGATGACCACCCTGATCAAGCTGGAGATCACCCGCGCGCTGCGCAACAAGAAGTTCCTGTTCTTCTCGGTGATCTACCCGGCGCTCCTGTACGTGCTCATCGCGGGCGCCGCGGACGACACGCCGATTCCGGGCACCCACCTCAGCATGGGCCTGTACTACATGGTGTCCATGGCCGCCTTCGGCGCGATGACCGCCGTCCTGATCGGCAACAGCGAGCAGATCGCCAAGGAGCGCGAGAAGGGCTGGGTGCGCCAGCTCCGGCTGACCGCGCTGCCCGGACGCGGCTACGTCGCCGCCAAGGTCGCCTCCGCGGCCACCGTCAGCCTCCCGTCGATCGTGCTGGTGCTGGTCGCCGGGGCGGTGGTCAAGCACGTCCGGCTGGACGCGTGGCAGTGGGCCGCCATCGCGCTGGGCACCTGGCTCGGCAGCCTGGTCTTCGCCGCGCTCGGCGTGGCCATCGGCTACCTCGCGTCCGGCGACGCGGTCCGCCCGATCACGATGCTGATCTACTTCGCCCTGGCCTTCATGGGCGGACTGTGGATGCCGATGACGCTGCTGCCGCGGTGGGTGCAGAACATCGCGGAGTGGCTGCCGACGCACGCCTACGCGGCGCTCGGCCGGGCCGTCGAGGGCGGCGCCGCCCCGCACGCCAAGGACATGGGCATCCTCCTCGGCTACCTGGTGCTGTTCGCGGGGGCCGCGGCCTGGCTGTACCGCAAGGACACCCGGAAGGCGTGACGCCGTGACGACGAGGAACGGGCCCCGCGACGGCGAGCCCCGCGACGCCGGGGCCGACGAGCTGCCCGACGACCGCAACCCGATCATGATGGGCCAGGCGCCGCGCAACCGGCGCCAGGCGCTCGTGAAGATGTCGTGGATCGCGATCTGGCTGCTGTACCTCGCGGGACCGGTCGCGGAACTCCTGGGCGCGCCGCTGTCCGGCCCCGTCCGCGCGTTCGGCTGGGCGGGGCTCGTCCTCTTCGTCGGCACCTACTTCCTGCTGATCTTCCGGCACATGATCCGGCTGCTGACCCCGCCGGTGCGGTACACGGCGCTGGGGGTGCTGGCCGTGCTGTCCGTCACGCTGAGCCTGGTGCTGGGCGCGCCCTGGCTGACGCTGTTCATCTTCACGTCGGTGGCGTGCGCCATGGTCCTGCCCTGGCAGCGCTCCCGGATGGCGATCCCGGTGCTCACGGCCGTCCTGGGAGCGGTGGGCCTGGCGATCCCGGAAGCGCGGGACTACTACCTGTTCGCGTACATGCTCCCGACGCTCGGTGTCGGCTACATGATGATCGGCGTCCAGTACCTGATCCGTACGACGCAGGAACTGCGCGCCGCCCGGCAGGAGGTCGCCCGGCTGGCCGCCAACGAGGAGCGGCTGCGCCTCGCCCGCGACCTGCACGACCTCCTCGGCCACTCGCTCTCCCTGATCACGCTCAAGAGCGAACTGGCCGGGCGGATGCTGCCCGGCTCCCCGGAGGCCGCCGCGCAGCAGGTCGCGGACATCGAACGGGTGAGCCGGCAGGCGCTGGTGGACGTCCGCGAGGCGGTCACCGGCTACCGGCGGCCCCGGCTCGCCGTGGAGCTGGCGGGCGCCCGCGCCGCGCTGCGCAGCGCGGGCGTCGAGGCCGTCGTCGACCCGGCCCTTGAACACCCGTACGAGGGCCTGGCGGCCGAGAAGGAGGGCGCGCTCGCCTGGGCGCTGCGCGAGGCGGTCACCAACGTCGTCCGGCACAGCGGCGCGGACCGCTGCGAGCTGCTGCTCACCGAGGAGTGGGAGGCCGACGAGCGCCGCACGCTGTGCCTGTCCGTCATCGACGACGGCAAGGGCCCCGCGCGCGGGCAGCACGACGGCAACGGCCTCGCGGGGCTGCGCGAGCGGCTGGCCCTGGCGGACGGCCGGCTGGACACCGGGCCCGCCCCGCGCGGCCGGGGCTTCGCGCTGCGCGCCCGCGTCCCGCTGGGCACCGTACCGGCGGTGCGGGAGACGGAGGCCGACTCCTGCCCGGACGACGCGTCCCTGTCCGGCGGGAAGGGCGTCGCCCCAGGTCAGACGGGGTGACGAGGGGCAAGGCGCGGCTGCGGGCCGCCGACCGGGCGGCGTCCACCGCGTTCTACGCTGGCCCGTATGACAGCGAACGACGGGGCGCCGCCCGCACCACCCATCAGGCTCCTCCTCGCCGAGGACCAGTCGATGGTCCGGGAGGCGCTCGCCGCGCTGCTCGGGCTGGAACCGGACCTCGAAGTCGTGGCGCAGGCCGCCCGCGGTGACGAGGTGCTGCCGGCGGTCCGGGCGCAGCCGGTGGACGTGGCGCTGCTGGACATCGAGATGCCCGGGATGACCGGGCTGGACGCGGCCGGACTGCTGCGGGAGGAGTTCCCGGAGCTCAAGGTCGTCATCCTGACGACCTTCGGGCGCCCGGGCTACCTGCGCCGGGCGATGGAGTCCGGCGCGCACGCGTTCCTGGTCAAGGACGCGCCGGCCGCCCAGCTCGCCGACGCGGTGCGCCGGGTGCTGCGCGGCGAGCGGGTCATCGACCCCGTACTGGCCGCGGCGGCGCTGGTGGACGGCGCGAGCCCGCTGACCGGCCGCGAGCAGGACGTGCTCCGCGCGGCGGCCGACGGCTCCACCAACGCCGAGATCGCCGGGCGGCTGCACCTCTCCCAGGGCACGGTCCGCAACTACCTCTCCCTCGCCATACAGAAGACGGGCGCCCGCAACCGGGCGGAGGCGGTGCGCACGGCCGAGGAGAAGGGCTGGTTGTAGCGCGGGCGACGAGGAGGAAGGCCGGCTGTCGGCGCGACCGAGCCGGTGTAAGGGACACACGGCGGGGCGCGGGGAGGACCGGCGTAACGCGGACACACGGTGGGGTGTCATGACATGCCCCTTACGCCCCCGTCCCGCACGCTGGAAGGGCCATGCCTGATCACCGCGTGCCCACGCCCGTCCGCCGCGTGCTGGAGAGCCGCCGCGCGTTCCCGATGCTGCTGATCGCCGTCGTCGTCGGGGCGACGGCTGTCGACGCCTCGGCGGGGCCCGGACTGCACATCGCCATGTTCACCGGCATCGTCCCGATGATCGCCGCCCTGTGGTGCTCGTACCGCTGGACGGTCGCGGTCGCCGGTGTCTACCTCGTGTGCCTGCTGTTCGTGCAGGTCTTCACGGTGCCGCTGTGGTCGACGGCGAGCAAGGCGGTCGGGATCTTCAGCGCGGTGCTGGTGTCGGTGTTCGCGGTGGCGCTGTGCCGGGTGCGCGGCGAGCGGGAACGGCTGCTGGCCCGGACGAGCATGGTCGCCGACGTGGTCCAGCGGGCCATGATGCGCGAGCTGCCGCTGACGGTCGGCGGCGTCCGCGTCGCCGGTTTCTACGTGTCCGCCCAGGAGGGCGCCCGCATCGGGGGCGACATCTACGAGGCGGTGCGGACCCCGTACGGGCTGCGGTTCATGATCGGCGACGTGCAGGGCAAGGGGATGCCCGCGATCGGCGCCGGACACGAGGTGCTGGCGTCCTTCCGGGAGGCCGCCCACCACAAGCCGTCGCTGGAGATGATCGCGCAGCGCATGGAAGAGGCGCTGGCCCGCTACAACACCCAGTCGGCCGAACGCGGCATCCAGGAACGGTTCGTCACCGCCCTGCTGCTGGAGACCCCGGCACCCGGCCGGGCCCGGGCGCTGTCGTGCGGCCACATCCCGTACTACCTGGTGCGCGGCGACGAGGTCGTCGAGTGCCACGACGGCGAGGGCGGCCTGCCGCTGGGGCTGGGCGTGCTGACGGGGGAGCCGCGGCGCGGCGCGCCCGCCGACTGCGAGGCGGACGACTGGCTGGTGCTGTGCACGGACGGGGTGACCGAGGCCCGGGGCCGCGACGGCGAGTTCTACCCGCTGCGCGACCGCCTGACCGGCTGGACCCACCTGGGCCCCGCCGACCTGGCCCGCGCCCTCGAAGCCGACCTGACCCGCTTCACGGGCGGCCGTCTCAAGGACGACGCGACCCTGCTGGTCGTCCGCCGCCTGCCCTTGAGGCAGGAACCGTTCCCCGAGCCGGGGTGGGAGGCGCGGACCGACCGGGAGGCCGTCCCCGTGCCCGTCTCCGAACTCGCGGGCCCGTCCGCGCCCGAACCCGGCTCGGCGGAGGAGCCGCCGCTGCCGCCGCGGTGAGCGGTGCGGACGGGGGCCACGACGAGCGGGACGAATCAGGCCACCGCGCCGACGAGGCCGGGCGAGCCCACCGCACCGAACGCCCCCGGCGGGGCCCCGCAGCCGGTTCGCCGCCCCCTCAGTTCAGCATCGCCCGCGCTGCCATCGCCCGCTGCCGCACCGCCCGGGCGGTCGCCGGGTCCACCGGCTCCAGCACGTCCGCGTACTCCTCCAGCTCCGCCGCCCCGTGCGGGAAGTCGCCGCGCTGGACCAGCAGCTCGGCCCGCTCGTAGCGGAGCCGGGCGGGGTGGCTGGGCAGCAGGAGCGACAGGTCCAGGGCCCAGAGCTGGACGTCGCTGCGCTCGGGGCGGGCCGCGGCCCAGGCGCGGATGTTGTTCAGGACGCGCAGGACGATCTCCAGCGGGTCGGCGGGGGAGAGCATCTCGGCGGTCGGCGGCGCGCCGGTGGCCCCGGCGACCAGCGTCCGCGCGTCCTCGTCGGTCAGCGGGCGCCCGCCGTCGAACGGGTCGGCCAGGACGTGTTCCCCGTACGGGTCGCCGAACCCGACGACGAAGTGGCCGGGCAGCGCCACCCCGTACACGGGAGCGCCCGCCCGCCGGGCGACCTCCATCCACACCACCGACAGCAGGATCGGCAGCCCGCGGCGGCGCCGCAGCACCTCGTGCAGCAGGGAGGACTCCAGCCGCCGGTAGTCGGCGGGGGAGCCCCGGTAGCCGCAGCGGTCGCCGAGCAGGTCCGCGAGGTTGCGGGCCCAGCGCAGCGGCCCGGCGTCGAGCGGGCGCACCGCGCCGCCCTCGGGCGCGGCGGCCGGGCGGCGGGCGGGCACGTACGGGAGCAGGCCGGCCAGCCGGTCCAGTTCGATCTGGGCGGCGTCCACACCCGCCTCGCCGAGCGCGGGGTCGGCCTCGGCGGCGATCAGCAGGCACAGCAGCGCGAGGTCCGGCCGCTCCTCGCGCGCCGCCTCGGCGAAGAGGCGGCGCCGGGCGTCCGGGCTGCCGTACGGGTCGGGGTCGGGGGACATGTCTGGTGGGTACCCGCTCAGCGGGGGCCTCCTTGTGGGGCACGCCAATGGTGGTACGTGTGGTGGGTCGCGAAGCCCATGCCGTCGTACAGCGCGCGGGCTCCCTCGTTGTCCGTCTCCACCTGGAGGTAGGCGGCCGAGGCGCCCTCCTCCAGGGCGCGGCGGGCGAGCGCCGCCATCACCGCCGTGGCCAGCCCCCGCCGCCGGTGGGCCGGGCCGACCTCGACGGCCGTGAACCCGGCCCAGCGCCCGTCCACCACGCACCGGCCGATCGCCGCGGGCGCGTCGTCCTCACCGTCTCCGGGGACGGTGGCGAACCACACGGACGGCCCGCCGCACAGCACCTGGCGCACCTCGGGCGCGGGCCGGACGAACCGCTGGTAGGCGGCCAGCCAGCGATCGTCGATCTCCCGGGTCAGCGCCACCCGGGAGACGTCGGCGGGCAGGTCGCCGACGGGGGCGAGGCCCGCGATCCGCACCTCGGCGGAGACCTCGCGGGTCCAGCCGCGGGTGGCCAGCTCGGCGGCCAGCTCCTCGTGCGTGCCGGCCGCGCCCGTGCTGACCTGCAGGTACGTGGGCAGCGCGCGGGCGTCGTACCAGGCGCGGGCGCGCGCCAGCGCCTCGTCCAGCGGCACCCCCGGGTCCTCCAGGGGCAGCACCGAGTTCGCCCGCCGGGTGAACCCGCCCGCGGCGCGCAGCTGCCAGCCGCCGATCCGGGCGCTCTCCACGGGCGGCCAGGCGCGGGCGGCCACGCCGTCCAGTTCGCGGGCGCTGGTGGCCGGGCCCCGGCGGCGGGCCGGGGCGGCGGGCACCACTTTGCCCGCTACCAGGTCGGATTCGTTGATCCGTACCATTTCGCCGTCCCGGCGTGTGATCATCAACACATCCTCGGTCCATGACGTGAGCACGCCGACGGTGTCGGTGAACCGCCGACCACTGTCGGTGGCGCCGGCCAAGCGCCGGACAGATACCCTTTTGCCCACGTCATCACGGGTGATGCGGACCTCAAGCCGTCCGCCCGCAGTGAATTCCACGGCTACATCCGCCCCTCTTGTTCGTCTCCTGCCCGCGACCGGAGATACTAGGTGCGGGCATCGACGACGCCGCGCTCCCGCGCGCCCCGCGGCGGAACTGACAAGGGGTCCGCCGGCCCTACCGAGGAGGAACGACAGCGTGACCTACGTCATCGCGCAGCCTTGTGTCGACGTCAAGGACAAGGCATGCATCGAGGAGTGCCCCGTCGACTGCATCTACGAGGGCTCCCGGTCCTTGTACATCCACCCGGACGAATGTGTCGACTGCGGCGCCTGTGAGCCGGTCTGTCCGGTCGAGGCGATCTTCTACGAGGACGACACCCCGGACGAGTGGAAGGACTACTACAAGGCGAACGTCGAGTTCTTCGACGAGCTCGGCTCGCCCGGTGGTGCCAGCAAGCTCGGCCTGATCGAGCGGGACCACCCCTTCATCGCAGCGCTGCCGCCGCAGAACCAGTAAGCGGTCGCCCGGCGCCGCCCCGGTCCCGCACGGCCCCGCCTCCGCCGCTTCGGCACGGAGGTACGGGTGCCGTGCGGGACCGGGGCGTTCGCGCCGCCGGACCGCCGTCGGGCGGCGCGGCCCCACCGGCCGCCCGCGGCACCGGTCAACGCGACACCGGACCGACGAAAGAGAGCACCGTGGGCGCCGTCTCCTCCCGCCTTCCCGTCTTCCCCTGGGACCGGCTGGAACCGTACAAAACCGCCGCCGCCGCGCACCCGGACGGCATCGTGGACCTGTCCGTGGGGACGCCGGTCGACCCGGTGCCCGCGGTGATCCGACGCGCCCTGACGGACGCCGCCGACAGCCCGGGCTACCCCACGGTCTGGGGCACCCCCGCGCTGCGCGACGCGCTCACCGGCTGGTCGGAGCGCCGCCTGGGCGCCACCGGCCTCACCCACCACCACGTCCTCCCGGTGGTCGGCTCCAAGGAACTGGTGGCCTGGCTGCCCACCCAGCTCGGCCTGGGCCCCGGCGACAAGGTGGCCTACCCCCGCCTGGCCTACCCCACCTACGAGGTCGGCGCGCGGCTGGCCGGCGCCGAGCCGGTCGCCTACGACGAGCCCTGGGAGCTGGACCCCGCCGGCCTGCGCCTGCTGTGGCTGAACTCGCCGTCCAACCCCACCGGCCGCGTGCTGAGCGCCGACGAGCTGCGCCGCACCGTCACCTGGGCCCGCGAGCACGGAATCCTCCTCGTCAGTGACGAGTGCTACCTGGAGCTGGGCTGGGAGGCGGATCCCGTCTCGGTGCTGCACCCGGACGTCTGCCAGGGGTCGTACGAGGGCCTGATCGCCGTCCACTCCCTGTCCAAGCGCTCCAACCTGGCGGGCTACCGCGCCGCCTTCCTGGCCGGCGACCCGGCCGTCCTCGGCGAGCTGCTGCTGATCCGCAAGCACGGCGGCATGATGGTCGCGGCGCCCGTCCAGGCGGCGACGGTGGCCGCGCTGGCCGACGACGCGCACGTCGCCGAGCAGCGGGAGCGCTACGCCCGCCGCCGTACGGCGCTGCGCACCGCCCTGGAGGGCGCGGGCTTCCGCATCGAGCACAGCGAGGCGTCGCTGTACCTGTGGGCGACGCGGGACGAGCCGTGCTGGGACACCGTCGGCGACCTCGCCAAGCGCGGCATCCTCGTGGCGCCGGGCGAGTTCTACGGCGCGGCGGGGGAGCGGTTCGTCCGGGTCGCGTTCACGGCGACGGACGAGCGGGTGGAGGCGGCGGTCCGCCGCCTGGCGTAGCAGGCGTACGGTCCGAGGGCCGTCCCCCACGAGACGGGGAAGGGCCCGGGGGCCGTTCCCACGACATGGAAGGGCCCGGGGAGTGCGAAGCGCACTCCCCGGGCCCTCGTCCTCCCCGGGCCGCGGCCCGGACGGCGATCACTCGCTGAGCAGGTCCGACTGCGCGAGCTTGCCGTTCGGCAGCAGCTTCTCGGTGTCCACGCCGTCGTGGAGCAGTTCGCGGGTGGGCAGGGTGTCGCCGTCCATGCCGCTGGTCGGCAGCGCCTCCACCAGGCCGCTGTGGGTGGCGGTCTGCGTGGTCGAACCGAGGTACTGGCCCGTGTGGCGCGCCGTCTCGCCGGTGAGCTTCTGCACGGCCGGGGTGGCGCGCTTGATGGTGGTGCCGCCCGTCTTGCCCGCCGCCGGAACGGTGTCCCGCACCGTCTGGCTGCCGACCTCGCCCGCCAGGCCGGTGGTCTCCTGCGTGGCGCGGTCGGCGGTGTCGGCGAGGTTCCCCGGGTCCACAGCGGTCAGTCCGGCCAGGTCGGGGCCTTTGTGCAGTTCCACGGCGTGGGCGGAACCGGCAGCACCGACCAGCGGAGCCGCGCCCGCGGCGACCAGCAGCGCGGCTCGGGCGATCCGGCGCGAAAGGGGGAGGGACATGGCGCTCCTTTTACGGAGAGGGACTGGTTCTTCTGACAGACGTGCCGTGTCCGCCGGGCGGACGCTGTGACTACCGCGCCAGTCCCGGGAAGGTTGCGGTACGCCGAGGTAAAGAATCGGTAACGGGTCACATAATCGTCCCCGGAGAAATCCGGGCGAACTCGGCCGCGAACACCAGCGCGGAGAAACGTCACCGTCCCTTATGTCGCCTGGCGGCGTCGGCATGTCGCGGGGTCGGCGAGGCAAACACCTGGCAGTTGCGGCGACTTGACCCGCCTCCCCTGCAAGAGGGACCTGCCGGACTACTGTGCGGTCACGATTCTTACGTCAGTCGAGTCACGCCCCGGGGCGTCGCCGTCCGCCTTTTGCCAGCCCTCTTCGGCGTCGGCCGCGCTCCACCGCCGCCCGCCGTAGGTGATCTGCTCGATCCGCAGCTCCCCCGCGTGCGCGACCGCCCAGGACGCCAGCTCCCAGCCGCGCTGCTCCGGACCGCCCCCGCCCATGGCGGCGTCCCGCTGGACGGGCACCGTCAGGACGTTGCTCTTCTCCGTGTCCTTCTCCGCGCTCTTTCCCGCACCGCCCCCGGCGTCCGCGCGCTTGCCGGGCCGCTTGGCGTCGGCGGCGCCGTCCGCGGCCGTCCGCGGCAGCACGTCCGGCCCGAACTCGCGGACCAGCTTGTCGCGCACCGCCGCCGCCCCGCCCGTGCTCGCGTCCACCGGCCGGCTCTGCGAGCAGGACAGCGCGGCGGGGTCGCGGCCGGTGAGGGCGCCGGTCAGCAGCGCCGCGCGGGCCTCGTGCTTGGCGTACGCCTGCGGATAGCCGCTGCGCTGCACCTTCTGCGCCGCGACGGTCAGCGGCAGCCGCGAGTAGCCGGGGACCTCGGCCAGGTGCGTGTAGAACTCCCCGGCCGCGTACACCGGGTCCATGATCTGCTCGACGGTGCCCCAGTCCTGGGACGGCCGCTGCTGGAAGAGGCCCACCGAGTCGCGGTCGCCGAAGTCGATGTTGCGCAGCCCCGATTCCTGCATGGCGGTGGCCAGCGCGATCGTCACCGCCCGCTCCGGCAGCCCGCGCGCCGAGCCCACGGCCGCTATCGTCGCGGCGTTCGCGGCCTGTTCGGGCGACAGCTCGTACGGCTCGCCGTCGCCCTCGGCCCGGACGACGCACTTCGGCGCGCCCGGCCCGCCCGTCACGTACTGCACCAGGAGATAGACCGCCAGGCCGATCAGCACGGCGAAGGCCGCGGCGATGCGCAGGGGACGCTTGCGACGCACGGGGGCGGTGGGCTGGACAGACACGCTGCCAACCGTACTGGAGCACGGCCGATAGGGTCGGACCATGGACCACTCCCCGCAGCTCCCGCTCCTGGACCTGTCCCTCGACGCGGCCCAACTGACCGCCCGGCTGGTCGACATCCCCTCCGTCAGCCTGGACGAGAAGGACATCGCGGACGCCGTGGAGCACGCGCTGCGCGCCCTGCCCCACCTGACGGTGCACCGCGACGGCAACTGCGTGGTGGCCCGCACCGATCTGGGGCACGCCGAGCGCGTCGTGCTGGCCGGGCACCTGGACACCGTCCCGATCGCCGGCAACGTCCCCTCCCGGCTGGACGAGGACGGGGTCCTGTGGGGCTGCGGCACCTGCGACATGAAGTCCGGCATCGCCGTGATGCTGCGCCTCGCCGCCACCGTGCCCGCGCCGAACCGCGATCTGACCTTCATCTTCTACGACGCCGAGGAGATCGCCGCCGAGCACAACGGCCTCAAGCGGCTCGCCGAGCACCACCCCCAGTGGCTGGAGGGCGACTTCGCGATCCTGCTGGAGCCCACCGACCTCCAGGTGGAGGGCGGCTGCCAGGGCACCCTGCGGGTCCTGCTGCGCACCGAAGGGGAGCGCGCGCACTCGGCCCGCGCCTGGATGGGCAGCAACGCCGTGCACGCCGCCGCCCCCATCCTGGCCCGGCTGGCCGCCTACGAGCCGCGCCGGGTGCTCATCGACGGGCTCGAATACCGCGAGGGCCTCAACGCCGTACGGATCGAGGGCGGCGTCGCGAACAACGTCATCCCCGACGGCTGCACCGTCACCGTCAACTTCCGCTACGCCCCGGACCGCACCCAGGAAGAGGCGCTGGCGCACGTCCGCGAGGTGTTCGCGGACTGCCCGGTGGCCGAGCTGATCGTGGACGACCACTCGCCGGGCGCGCTGCCCGGCCTGTCCCACCCGGCGGCCCGCGCCTTCATCGAGGCGGTGGGCGGCGAGCCCCGGCCCAAGTTCGGCTGGACGGACGTGGCGCGCTTCAGTGCGCTCGGCGTCCCCGCCGTCAACTACGCTCCCGGCGACCCGCTGCTCGCGCACAAGAAGGACGAACGGGTCCTCGCCGCGCAGATCGTGGAGTGCGAGGAGCGGCTCCGGGCGTGGCTCACGGCCTGAGTGCCCTGCGATCAGGACGGCCGGGGTGGCCCCGGGAGGCATCGCGGGCACGGACGTGCCGCGTCACACGTCCTACCCTGAGCAGCAATGATCCGTTTGCGGAGGGAGCTCGACATGGCCAGTCCTGAGGGAGCGGGCAAGCGCGGGGAACAGCGGCTGGGGCGCGTGCTGCGCCGCCACGACCAGGTGCAGCCCGGGACGACCGACCAGCGCCTGCTGGACTCCGAGGGGCCGTCGGACTGGGTGCACACCGACCCGTGGCGCGTGCTGCGCATCCAGTCCGAGTTCGTGGAGGGCTTCGGCGCGCTCGCCGAACTCGGACCCGCCGTCAGCGTCTTCGGCTCGGCCCGCACCCCCAAGGGCACGCCCGAGTACCTGGCCGCCGAGCGGATCGGCCGGGCGCTGGTCGAGGCCGGATTCGCGGTGATCACCGGCGGCGGGCCCGGCGCCATGGAGGCCGCGAACAAGGGCGCCCACGAGGCCGACGGCGTCTCCGTGGGCCTGGGCATCGAGCTGCCCTTCGAACAGGGCCTGAACGAGTACGTGAACCTCGGCGTCGACTTCCGGTACTTCTTCGTCCGCAAGACCTGCTTCGTGAAGTACGCGCACGGCTTCGTGGTGCTGCCGGGCGGCCTGGGCACGCTGGACGAGCTGTTCGAGGCGCTCACGCTGGTGCAGACGCGGAAGGTGACCCGCTTCCCGATCGTCCTGTTCGGCACCGACTACTGGAGCGGCCTGGTCGGCTGGCTGCGGGACACCCTCGTCGCGCAGGGCAAGGCCGCGCCGCGCGACTTGGAGCTGTTCCACCTCAGCGACGACGTGGACGAGGCGGTCGAGCTGGTGACGAAGGAAGCCGGGGTGTAGTCCGGGCCGGAGCCCTCCGCGGGCGGCGGCCGTCATCCGGCCGCCGGGCCCCGCCCCCGGGTCAGGCCAGTCCGCGCCGCGCCACCGCCGGCGGCCGGTGGCCCGCGATCGACGCCACCATGTCGAGCACCTGCCGCGTCTCGGCGACCTCGTGGACGCGGTACACCTGGGCACCCAGCCACGCGGAGACCGCCGTGGTCGCGAGCGTGCCCAGCACCCGCTCCTTGACGGGCTTGTCCAGCGTCTCGCCCACGAAGTCCTTGTTGGACAGCGACACCAGCACCGGCCAGCCGGTCGCGGTCATCTCGCCCAGCCGCCGGGTGGCTTCGAGGCTGTGCCGGGTGTTCTTGCCGAAGTCGTGGCCCGGGTCGATGAGGATCGCGTCCCGCCGCACGCCCAGCTCCACGGCGCGCTCGGCCAGGCCCACGGTGACCCGCAGGATGTCCGCCATCACGTCCTCGTACCCGATCCGGTGCGGTCGGGTGCGCGGCTGGACGCCGCCCGCGTGCGTACACACCAGGCCCACGCCGTACCGGGCCGCGACCTCGGCCAGCTTCGGGTCCACCCCGCCCCAGGCGTCGTTGAGCAGGTCCGCGCCGGCCTCGCAGACCGCCTCGCCCACGTCGTGCCGCCAGGTGTCCACGCTGATCACCACGTCCGGGTGCCGGCGGCGCACCTCGGCCACGAACCCGACCGTGCGCCGCGCCTCCTCCTCGGCGGTGACCTCCTCGCCCGGTCCGGCCTTGACCCCGCCGATGTCGATGATGGCGGCGCCCTCGGCGACCGCCTGCTCGACGCGGGTCAGCGCCGGTTCGTCGCGGAAGGTCGCCCCCTGGTCGTAGAAGGAATCCGGGGTCCTGTTGACGATGGCCATGATCACCGGCTCGTGCGGGCCGAACTCGCGCTTTCCCAGCCGCAGCATTGCGTACTCCTTCTCCGTGGTCCGCCAGCGACCCTAACTGTCACCGGCGCATGGCACGATCGGTGCAGACGGACAGCATGGGGAGATGGTCGTGTTCTGGTTTCTGCTGATCGCGATGGTCGTGGTCGTGGCCGCGGTCACGCTGATCATGGTCGGCGGCCCGTCCGCCGACGGGGCGGGGGACGGCGGCGGCCTGCGGGACGCCGTGCCGGACCGGCCGCACGCCCCGCTGCCCGCCGACCGGCCCGCCGTGCGGGCCGACGTGGAGACGCTGCGGCTGCCCGTCACCGTACGCGGCTACCGCATGGCGGACGTGGACGACGTGCTGGACCGGCTCGGCGCCGAGCTGGCCGAGCGGGACGCCCGGATAGCGGAGCTGGAGGCCGCGCTCGCGGGCGCGCACGCCGCGGCGATGGGCGGGCCGGGGCTGGTCAAGGACGCGAAGGCGGACGCGAGGGCGGACGTGAAGGACACGCGGGACCTGAACGGGGACGCCCCCAAGGGCCAGGCGTCCGGCGGGCCGGAGGAGGGGGAGACGCCATGACGGGATCCCAAAAGAACACGGTCAGGAAAGACACGGTCAAGAAAGAGCGGGAAACCTCATGAAGGCAGTCGTCACGGCTCCCGACGGTCTGCCCCGCTGCCCCTGGGGCATGGAGGCCCCGGCGATGGCCGACTACCGGGCGTACCACGACACCGAGTGGGGCCGGCCGGTGCACGGCGACGACGCGCTGTTCGAGCGGATGAGCCTGGAGGCGTTCCAGTCCGGGCTGTCCTGGATCACGATCCTGCGCCGCCGGGAGGGCTTCCGCGCCGCGTTCGCGGACTTCCGGATCGCGGCGGTGGCCGCGTTCACCGACGAGGACGCCGCGCGGCTGCTCGCCGACCCCGGCATCATCCGCAACCGCGCCAAGATATCCGCGGTGCTCGCCAACGCCCGGGTCGCCGCCGAGCTGGCCCCCGGCGAGCTGGACAAGCTGATCTGGTCGTACGCGCCCGAGCGGGCCGGCCGCCCGGTGCCGCGCACGACCGCCGACGTGCCGCCGCTCACGCCCGAGTCCACGGCGCTGGCCAAGGACCTCAAGAAGCGCGGCTTCCGCTTCGTCGGCCCCACCACCGCGTACGCGCTGATGCAGGCGTGCGGCCTGGTGAACGACCACCTGGCCGACTGCCACGCGCGAGCGGGCGCGGAGGCGGCGGCGGGGGCCTGACGGGGACGGGTGGCCTGTCGGCGGCCGGTGGCCCGCGCTCCGGTGGGGCCGTGGGCCTGTCGGCGGCCGGTGGTCCCGTGGGCCGTGGGCCCGTGGGCCGTCGGTCCCATGGGCCGTGGGCCCGCCGCCGCCTCCGGTCGGCCTACCGCCCCTCGAAGCGCGGCTTCTCCTTCTTCACGAACGCCGCCACGGCGGTCCGGTGGTCTTCGGACAATCCTGCCCGGGTCTGGAGTTCGTCCTCCTTGGCCAGCGTTTCCGCCAGCGTGTGCCCGGCGCCGAAGGCCAGCGACTCCTTGATCGCGGCGTAGGCCACGGTCGGGCCCTGGGCCAGCCGCCGGGCCACGGACTTCGCCACCAGCGCCAACTCCTTGTCCGGGACGACCTTGTCGACCATCCCCAGTTCCCGCGCCTCGTAGGCGTTCACCGACCGGGGGAAGAGCAGCAGCTCGGCGGCGCGGCCGTGGCCGATCAGGCGCGGCAGCGTCCAGGACAGGCCGGAGTCGGCGGACAGCCCCACCCCCGCGAAGGCGGTGGTGAAGGACGCGCCGGCGGCGGCGATGCGGTGGTCGGCGGCCAGCGCGAAGCCCGCGCCGGCGCCCGCGGCCACCCCGTTGACCGCCGCCACCACGGGCTTGGGCATCCCGGCGATGGCCATGACGATCGGGTTGTAGTGCTCCCGCACGGTCCGCATCGGGTCGCTCCCGCCGGCCGCGCGGTCCGCGTCCAGCGAGGTGATGTGCTCCTTGAGGTCCTGCCCGACGCAGAAGGCGCGGCCGGTGGCGGTCAGCAGCACGGCCCGCACGGACGGGTCCGCGGCGGCCTCGCGCAGCGTGTCCCGCAGCGCGTTCTTCGCCTCCGTGTTCATGGCGTTCATGGCGTCGGGACGGTTGAGCGTGACGGTCCCGACGCCGTCGGTGACGTCGTAGAGCACGGTGTCGGCCATGGTGGGTCCCCTCCGTCGCGGATCGCCTGCCGGGCGGTGGCAGTGCGGCCCGATCAGGATGCCGGAGATCATCCGTGGGGGACATGTGACGAACGCCGACATGTGACGTACGTCAAACGACGATGGCGAACGCGGCATCGCGCGGTGGCGCAGTATTGCAGCCACCTTGCCGAAATGTGGGGTTTTGCGAGAGCGCGTTGCCGAAGGGATGCGGCCCGATGTTGGTCACCGGGTCGTGCGATGCGGGATAATGGCCTGGAAGCAATGTGTTCGATGCCGGTGACACGGCGCCTCTATAGGGCCGTCGGCTGACGATGAGCTGGTTTCAGGAAGGGGAACGAGCATGGCGGCCATGAAGCCGCGGACGGGCGATGGCCCGCTCGAGGTGACCAAGGAGGGGCGGGGCATCGTCATGCGCGTTCCGCTCGAAGGCGGCGGTCGGCTCGTCGTCGAGCTGACACCCGACGAAGCCAAGGCCCTGGGTGAGGCCCTGGAGAAGGTCACCGTCTGACGGGCGGTTCTGTCGCCGCGGTTCCCTCGGGCGCGTCCCGGGACCGTCGGCCGCAACACTCCGGATACCTGGCCCCGGCGGGCGGCGCGTACCTCGTGTACGTGCCGTGCGCCGGGGCTGTGTCGTGTCCGGGGCCGGTTCGGGGCGGGGGCGGTGGTCGCCCTCCGGGTGGGCCTCCGGACCGGCCGTAAGGATCTTGAACGGCCCTCCAGGCCCCGACGACGGCCTCACGGGCCCCGGTCGGGCTCCGTTACCGTCCCGCGCCCCGCCCCCGGCTCTCAGCCGCGTTTGACCGCGCACAGCAGGCCGTCGCCGACCGGGAGCAGGGACGGCACCAGGACCGTGCTCTCCCGTATGGCGCGCAGCAGCTCCCGCAGGCGCAGCACCTGTTC
The DNA here is from genome assembly GCF_040611095.1 of Streptomyces sp. NPDC003077. Taxonomy (NCBI): domain Bacteria; kingdom Bacillati; phylum Actinomycetota; class Actinomycetes; order Kitasatosporales; family Streptomycetaceae; genus Streptomyces; species Streptomyces sp. NPDC003077. The sequence continues at coordinate 44,611 of NZ_JBEXNM010000047.1, forward strand.
GGGCTGGGCCGCCGAGTCCACCGTCCGGCCGTCCGCGAAGACGCCCTCGAAGCACACCAGGCCCCCGGGACGCAGCAGCCGCAACGATTCAGCTAGGTACTCCAGGCTCTCCATGCGATCGCCGTCACAGAAGACGAGGTCGTACCCGCCGTCGGCGAGGCGGGGCAGCACGTCCAGCGCCCGGCCGGGGATGAAACGGGCGCGGTTGCCGGCGAACCCGGCCTCGCGGAAGGACTGCTTGGCGAACTGCTGCCGCTCCGGCTCCAGGTCCACCGTGGTCAGCACGCCGTCCGGACGCATTCCGAGCAGGAGGTAGATGCCCGACACGCCGGTGCCGGTGCCGATCTCGGCGACGGCCTTGGCGTCGGCCGTCGCGGCGAGCATGCGCAGCGCGGCGCCGGTGCCGCTGGACACCGCGCGGATGCCCGCCTCGTGGGCCCGGTCGCGTGCCCATTGCAGCGCGGCGTCGGCCGTCTCGTCGATGATCCCGGCGCCGTACGCCTCGGCGAACGCCAGGCTCGTCTGCCGGTTGCCGGTAATGGCCCTCTCCTGTCCCCGTAGTTGACGCACCCGTGACTGTATCCGCTGAGCGCGGGAACCCGCAGATGGGACCGTGCGTTGGAGGAAGGAGAGGGGGGATGCCGGGGTGATGAGCGGACGAGGTGCCGGGCAGGGGCGGCGGCAGTTTCAAATGCAGGTCAAATCTGCTTATCCGGAACTAACGGGCGAGGTGGATATGGTAGGGGCCCTACTGGACACCACCAGAGCCACCAGGGGAGGTGCGGCTGCGGCGGGTGACCGAAGAGCGCGCAGGCGCTTCCGCTGGTCGGCTGCCGAGCCGAAATCCGTGACAGACACCGCTGACCGTTCCCGCCGCCACGGCCCGCAGGGCGTGGGCGAGTCCGCCGCCGAGGGCTCCTCGACCACCGCGACGTTCGCCGCGGAAGCGGACGCGCAGGCGTGGGCGCCACCCAGCTGGGAGGAGATCGTCAGCACCCACAGCACACGGGTCTACCGCCTCGCCTACCGCCTGACGGGCAACCAGCACGACGCCGAGGACCTCACCCAGGAGGTGTTCGTCCGCGTCTTCCGCTCGCTGTCGACGTACACCCCGGGCACGTTCGAGGGCTGGCTGCACCGCATCACCACCAACCTCTTCCTCGACATGGTCCGCCGCCGCCAGCGCATCCGCTTCGACGCGCTCGGCGACGACGCGGCCGAGCGGCTCCCCAGCCGCGAACCCTCCCCGCAGCAGCACTTCAACGACACCCACTTCGACGCGGACGTCCAGCAGGCGCTGGACACCCTCGCCCCCGAGTTCCGGGCGGCCGTCGTGCTCTGCGACATCGAGGGCCTGTCGTACGAGGAGATCGCCGCGACGCTCGGCGTGAAGCTCGGCACCGTCCGCAGCCGCATCCACCGCGGCCGTTCCCACCTGCGCAAGGCGCTCAAGCACCGCGCCCCTGCGGCGCGCACCGAGGAGCGGGGCCGCCGGGCACTGGCCACGGTGGCCACAGGGGAGGTCGGAATCGCGTGAGCTTCACAGGCGGTCAGTCCCCCGCCGAGCACCACCTCGGCGACCGCCTCGCGGCCCTGGTCGACGGGGAATTGGGACACGATGCGCGGGAACGGGTGCTCGCGCACCTAGCAACCTGCGGCAAGTGCAAGGACGAGGCGGACGCCCAGCGGGAGCTGAAGAGCGTGTTCGCCGAGTCGGCGCCGCCCGGCCCCTCCGAAGGGCTGCTGGCGCGCCTGCAAGGGCTGCCGGGTGGTGGTGCCGACGGCCCCGGAAGCCGCCTGGGCGCCGGAGCGTTCGGCAGCGGCGGCCTGGGCGGCGGGGATGACGCCGGTCGCGGCGGCGCGGGCCGGGAGGGCTTCGGGCGCTCCGGCTTCGGCCGCGGCGGGTTCCGGGGCACCGGGTTCGGCACCGGCGGGCTGCGGCACACCGGGTTCGGTTCGGGCGCCGTCGGGTTCGCGGCCGAGGAGGACGCGTACGGGTTCCCCCCAGCCGGCGGGCCCGCCATGGACGGCGTGCCCCAGCAGCCCCGCACCCGGGGGTTCCGGATCCACGAGACGCGGCGGCCCGCGCCGCCGCGCCGCCGGTTCGCCTTCGCGGCGGCCGGGGCGGTGTCGCTGGCCGCGTTCGCGCTCGGCGGCGCCCTGCCCCTGGAGGCCGCCGTGGACTCGCCCGGCGGCCGGATCGAAGGCGCCGGCACCTCGGTCACCCCGCTCGGCGCCCGGTCCACGCCCAGCGCCGCCCGTGAGACGGCCGGCCGCGAGGCGCTGCTCGCCCTCGGCCTCCAGCGGGCCCGCGCGGCGACGCGCGGCGCCGGCCGGACGGTCACCCCCGCCCCGAGCGCGATGGGCCTGTACGGGCCGCCCGCGCCGGCCGTCCCGACGGCCTCGCCGGCCCCCTCGTCCCTCGTCCTGCCGGGCCGCGGCATCGGCCTCCTCCCGCTGACCGGCCCCACCGGCCCGTCGGCCGTGGACCGCGTCCGGCTCGCCGCCACGGACGCCCCGGCCCGCCTGACGGCGCCGCTGCCGCCCCTCCCGCACCCACCGCTGCCGCTGGTCCGCTCCACCGCGCCGGTCCCGGCCGGCGAACGGGCGGCCCTCGCTCCCCGCGACTGACCCCCGCCCCCGCCCGGCGCGGGCGGGCTCCTGCGCAGGTGTGTTCGGACCTGGTTGAATCGCACCTGGCGGCGTTCCCCTGCCGGGGCGCCCGCCATGAGGTGGCGGCCCGCGGGGGACCGCGGGTGAGATGTGGGGAGATCATGGACGAGGGGAAGGCCGCCGGGCCGAAGCTGAACTGGTGGAGCCGCCCGGCCCGGCCCCCGGCGGCACCCGCCGCCGCGGACGGGGAACCGGACACCGGCGCGGTCCCGGCACCGAGGACGGCGGGCGACGAGCAGACGCCTGCCGCGCGACCGGCGGAGGCCATCGGGGCCTCGGCGCCGGGCGAATCGTCGGACGACGGCGCGGTGAGGCCTTCCGGGGGGATCGGGCCCTCCTCCGGGGAGCCCGCCTCGACTTCGGATGAGTCCGCTTCGGGTGAGTCCGCTTCGGACGAGTCCGCGCCTTCCGGTGAGCCTGCCTCGACTTCGGGCGAGCCGATCTCGTCTTCTGGTGAGTCCGCGTCTACGGGCGAGCCGATCTCGTCCTCTGGTGAGTCCGCGTCTATGGGCGAGCCGATCTCGTCCTCCGACGAGGCTGTCCCGGCCGCTGGCGAGTCCGCTCCGCCCTCCGACGAGACGGGCGCGCCCGCCGGGCACGTTCGTCTCGACAAGCCCGGCCGGCCCGCCGACCCCGCGCGGGACGCGGCCACGCCTTCCGCTGGGCCCGCGTCTGCCTCGGGCGAGCCGACCCCGTCGCCGGAAGAGCCCGTCCCGCCCTCCGGCGAGCCGGTCGCGCCCGCCAACGACCCCACGCCCGCCCCACCGCCCCAACCCCGGCACCCCGAGGACCCCTACGGCACGCCCCCTTACGGCGGCCCCGGGCCGTGGGCGCCCGCGCCGCCCGTGCAGCGGCCGATGGCGGCGCCCGGCGTGCCCGTCCCGCCCGGCGCGGCGGCCCAGCCAGGCATCGGAACCCCGCCCGGCACCCCCGGCGACCAGCGCCTGTGGCAGCAGTACGACCCCTGGAGCTCGCCCCCGCAGCAGGGCGGGCCGCGGCACCCCGGCATGGGGCCCGCGCTCCCGGCGCCGGCCAAGCCGCCGCGCAACCGCCGCGGGCTGCTGGCCGTCGGCGCGGTGGTGCTGGCGCTGATCGCCGGTGGCGTGGGCGGCGGCGTCGGCGCGTACATCGAGCGCAACGGCGGCGTCGGCGACATCAGGCTTCCGCAGGCCATCGACGAGAAGGGCGCCGGGCGGGACCCGCACAGCGTCGCCGGCATCGCCCAGGCGGCGCTGCCCAGCGTCGTCACGCTGCACGTGCGGGGCGCCGACGAGCAGGGCACCGGCACCGGCTTCGTCCTGGACAAACAGGGGCACATCCTCACCAACAACCACGTCGTGGAGCCCGCCGGATCGGGCGGCGAGATATCGGTGACGTTCAGCGGCGGCGAGACCGCCCGCGCCAAGGTCATCGGCCGGGACGGCGGCTACGACCTGGCCGTGGTCAAGGTCGATCACGTCGCCGGGCTGCGCCCGCTGCCCCTGGGGGACTCCGACGCGGTACGGGTCGGCGATCCGGTCGTCGCCATCGGGGCCCCGTACGACCTGGCCAACACCGTGACCGCGGGGATCATCAGCGCCAAGCAGCGGCCGATCACCGCGGGCGGCCGGAAGGGCGACGGCAGCGACGTCTCGTACGTGGACGCCCTCCAGACCGACGCGCCGATCAACCCCGGCAACTCCGGCGGCCCACTGGTCGACGCGAGGGCCCGGGTCATCGGCATCAACAGCGCCATCCGCGCGGCCGACAGCGGCGGCATGGAGAACGGCGGCCAGGGCGGCAGCATCGGCCTGGGCTTCGCCATACCCATCAACCAGGGCAAGTGGGTGGCCGAGGAGCTGATCAACAAGGGCCGGGCGATGCACCCTGTGATAGGCGTCACGCTGGAGATGGAGTACGCCGGGGACGGCGCCCGGGTCAGCTCCGGGGGCAAGGGCGGCGGCGCGCCCGTCACGCCCGGCGGGCCGGGTGCCAAGGCGGGCATCAAGCCGCACGACGTCATCACCAAGGTCGACGGCAAGCCGGTGCACAGCGCCGAGGAGTTGATCGTCAAGATCCGCAGCCACCGGCCGGGCGACCGGCTGACCCTCACGGTGCGGCGCGGCGGCGACGAGCGGACGGTGGTGCTGACCCTGGGGGCCTCCAGCCAGGGATGATCGTTCGCGCGGTGTTGGCGCGGGCGACTCCCGTCCAGGGCCACGGGCCAGGTACCGTGATAGACGGCCTGGCCCACAGGTGCCCACAGGCCCCCGTAGGCCGCGGATATCCCTAGGAGCTGCAAGGTGTTCTTCGACATAGGACCCCTAGAGCTGGTCGCGCTCGTGATCCTTGCGGTGCTCATCTTCGGGCCGGACAAGCTGCCCAAGGTGATCCAGGACGTGGCGGGCTTCATCCGCAAGGTGCGCCAGTTCTCCGACAGTGCCAAGGAGGACATCCGCAGCGAGCTGGGCCCGGAGTTCAAGGACTTCGAGTTCGAGGACCTCAAGCCGCGCAACTTCGTCCGCAAGCACGTCCTGGAGAACGACGAGTACGGCCTCCAGGAGATCCGCAACGGCTTCGACCTGAAGAAGGAGATGGCCGACCTCACGGACGCGGTGCACGGCACGGACACCGCGGCGCCCGCCTCCTCCGGCCCCGATCTCACCAAGAGGTCCGCGCCCTCCGGCAGTCGGCTGAACCTCTCGAAGGAATCCCCGGCCGCCCCCCGGATCGACCTCTCCAAGGACGCCCCGGCGTCCGGCGCCGCCGACCCGCTGCGCAAGCCCGCCGCCGCCCCCGAGCGCCCGCCCTTCGACTACGACGCCACCTGACGCGCGTATGCCCGGCGGTATTGACCGGTGTGGCTATGCTCCCGGTGTCCGGGGTGAGGTCGCCTGAGGGAGCGGGCCGCCCACGACACGGGGCAACGAGGAGGCGCCGCGCAGATGGAGACGACGAGTCGAGCGGGAGTACGAGCGGTGTCCGCGGATGCCGGCCGGAAGGTCGACGGCTATCTGATGGCCGCCTTCCCGTGGTACGGGCTCGATGAGGCGTTCACGGGAGACCGCTGGCTACTGCAGGTCGGCACCGCCGCGGACGGCACGGTCGAGCACGGTGCGACGGGCCACGGCGAGCAGCCCACCATAAGGATGGAGCGCACGCCGGGCGCCGAGCGGTTCACCGTCGTCGTCACGATCGCGAATCACCCGGTGCGGCGCAGCGCCGACGGCACCGGCATCCTGGAGGCCACCTCCGTCTCCACCGCCGCGTGGCTGGCCGGTTCGGGCCTGCTCAGCCGCACCTGGCCCACCCACATGGAGCGGTCGCTGCGGCAGGACTGGCTGGAGCAGCAGACCATGATCGCGTGGGAGCTGGCGGACGACCTGGGCAGCGAGAGCTGGACCGAGCTGATGCTGCCGGTGGACGGGGTGCCGACGCCGTTCCGCTACCGCGAGTCGGAGTACGGCTGGGTGCTGGCCGGTTCCGCCGGCGACGGCCCGGCGGGGGTCCACCTGGGCGCGTACGGGCGCGGCATGAGCGCGTACGGCCTGGGGTTCGCGGTGGTGAAGGACATCACCAGCTACGCGGGCTGACGGCACGCCCGCGCACGTCCGCCGGGTAGACCCGCGCACGTCCGCCGGGTAGACCCGCGCACGTCCGCCGGGTGGAGGTGCCACCCCGCCACGGGGTGGGAACGCCCCGCTCCCACCCCTCACGTTTCGGCCGGAGAGCGACCCGGAACCGGTCACCCCGGCCCCCGTACGGCCTGCGGCGCGGGCCTCTCGCGGCCCCGTTCGGCCGGTGCGCGGAGGCTCCGGGGGCGCCCCGCACGACCGGGACCGGCCCCGTACGACTCCACTGGCGCGACGCGACCCCGGCACGCCCCCGTACCGCCCCGCGCACGCCCGCCGCGCGCGGCCCGCGGGCGACCCCGCCCCGGACCGCGTGTCCTGCCGCTCCCGGATCCGCCTTGGAACTTGTCGCGCGGCCGACGCGCCTCAGAACTTGTTGCGCGGCGTGATGCCCAGCGACATCCCCGCCAGACCGCGCTGCCGCCCGCCGAGCTTCCCGGCGATGGCCCGGATGGCCGAGCCGGCCGGCGAGTCGGGGTCGGAGAGCACGACCGGCTTGCCCTCGTCGCCGCCCTCCCGCAGCCGCACGTCGATCGGGATGGTGCCGAGCACCGGGACCTGCGCGCCGGTGGTCTTCGTCAGCCCCTCGGCGACGCGCTCGCCGCCGCCGGAGCCGAAGACCTCGACCAGGTCGCCGCAGTGCGGGCAGGGCAGCCCGGACATGTTCTCGACCACGCCGACGATCTTCTGGTGGGTCTGCACGGCGATCGAACCGGCCCGCTCGGCGACCTCGGCGGCGGCCTGCTGCGGGGTGGTGACGACCAGGATCTCGGCGTTCGGGACGAGCTGTGCCACCGAGATGGCGATGTCGCCGGTGCCGGGCGGCAGGTCCAGGAGGAGGACGTCCAGGTCGCCCCAGAAGACGTCGGCCAGGAACTGCTGGAGCGCGCGGTGCAGCATGGGACCGCGCCACACCACCGGGGCGTTGCCCGGGGTGAACATGCCGATGGAGATGACCTTCACGCCGTGCGCCGACGGCGGCATGATCATGTTCTCGACCTGGGTGGGACGGCCGTCCGCGCCCAGCATCCGGGGCACCGAGTGGCCGTAGATGTCCGCGTCCACCACGCCGACCTTGAGCCCGTCGGCGGCCATCGCGGCGGCCAGGTTGACCGTCACCGACGACTTGCCCACGCCGCCCTTGCCGGAGGCGACCGCGTAGACCCGGGTGAGCGAGCCCGGCTGGGCGAACGGGACCTCACGCTCGGCCTGCCCGCCGCGCAGCGAGGCCGCCAGCTCGCGCCGCTGCTCGTCGCTCATCACGTCCAGCTCGACGCTGACGCCGGTCACCCCGTCGACGCGGGAGACCGCCTCCTTGACGTTGGTGGTGATGGTCTCGCGCATCGGGCAGCCGGAGACCGTCAGGTACACCGCCACCGCGACGGCGCCGTCCGCCGCGACCGACACCGATTTGACCATGCCCAGGTCGGTGATGGGGCGGTGGATCTCGGGATCGTTCACCGTCGCGAGGGCGGCGCGGACCGCCTCTTCGGTCGGGACGGTCGCACTGGGCGCGGAGCCGTACGGGTCGGTAGCCATGCCCCGATGGTACGGCGCGGCCGGGCACCCCGGGAAAGGGCCGTCGGCGGTCGTGTTCGTCACGCTCAGGGGCGTCGACGGCGATCGGCGACGGCTGGGCCCGCGCCCCGACGGGCCGTCAGCGGCCGGAGGGACGCGGCCTCCCGCACCGTCAGCGGCCGGGGGACGCGGCACCCCGGACCGTCAGCAGCCGGGGGACGCGGCACCCCGCACCGACATCAGCCAGGGAAGCGCGGCGCCCCGCACCGTCAGCGCTCCCGCTCCCGCTCCTCGCGCCCGGGCTCCGGCAGCCGCCGCGACTCCAGCTCCTTGACCAGGTCCTGGAACTCCGAGCGGATCCAGTCCCGGGTGGCCACCTCGCCCAGCCCCAGCCGCAGCGCGGCGATCTCCCGGGTCAGGTACTCGGTGTCCGCGATGGACCGCTCGTTCTGCTTGCGGTCCTGCTCGCGGCTGACCCGGTCGCGGTCGTCCTGCCGGTTCTGCGCGAGCAGGATCAGCGGCGCGGCGTAGGACGCCTGGAGGGAGAGGGCGAGCGTCAGGAAGATGAAGGGGTACTCGTCGAAGCGCAGGGCCTCGGGCGCGGCGATGTTCCAGATGATCCAGACGATGATGATGACGGTCATCCAGACGATGAACCGGCCGGTCCCCAGGAACCGCGCGATCTTCTCCGACAGCCGCCCGAACGCCTCCGGGTCGTACTCGGGAAACAGGCTCCGCCGCGGCGCGCGCGGCTGGTCCAGCCGGACCCGCGGACGCGTCTGGGCCCGGGCCCGCTCCTTGACGCCCTCCCGTTCCTCAGCGCCCATGCCACACCCCCTTCACGGCGTGTCCCGCTTCCCCTTCCGTCCCCTCCTGGGCGTGCTCCGTCTCCGCGAGCCCGTCCAGCGCGGGATCGTGCATCTCGGCCTCCCGCCAGTCCTCGGGCAGCAGGTGGTCCAGCACGTCGTCGACCGTCACCGCGCCCAGCAGCGAGCCGCTCTCGTCCACGACCGGCGCCGCGACCATGTTGTACGTCGCCAGGTAGCTGGCCACCGTGGACAGCGGGGTGTCCGGCGGCAGCGGCGGCAGGTCGGTGACGGCGATCGAGCCGACGAGCGTGAACGGCGGGTCGCGCAGCAGCCGCTGGAAGTGCACCAGGCCCAGGTACTTGCCGGTCGGTGTCTCGTCGGGCGGGCGGCACACGTACACCTGGGCGGCCAGCGCGGGCGAGAGGTCGGGGTCGCGCACCCGGGCCAGCGCGTCCGCGACGGTGGCGTCCGGGCGCAGCACCACCGGTTCGGTGGTCATCAGGCCGCCCGCGGTGCGGTCCTCGTACGCCATCAGGCGCCGCACGTCGGCCGCGTCGTCCGGCTGCATCAGCGTCAGCAGCCGCTCCTTCTCCTCCTCGGGCAGTTCGGAGAGCAGGTCGGCGGCGTCGTCCGGGTCCATCGCCTCCAGGACGTCGGCGGCCCGCTCGTCCTGGAGCTTGCCGAGGATCTCCACCTGGTCGTCCTCCGGCAGCTCCTCCAGCACGTCCGCGAGCCGGTCGTCGTCCAGCGCGGCGGCGACCTCGGCGCGGCGCTTGGGGGAGAGGTGGTGCAGGACGCTCGCGAGGTCGGCGGGGCGGAGCTGGTCGAAGGTGGCGAGCAGGTTCTCCGCGCCCTGGCCGTGCTCCTCCCGGGAGAAGCCGGTGACCGCCGACCACTCCACGGTGACGGTGTCGCCCTTGCGCCGGAGGGCCCCGCCCTTCCCCTTCCGGACGAAGACCTTGTCGATCTCCCAGTCGCGGCGCGCCGGGAGGCGGCTGATCCCGACGTCCAGGACGGTGGCCTCCTCGCCGGTCTCCACCAGGTGCACGCGGCGGTCCAGCAGTTCGCCGAAGACCAGCGTCTCGCTGGCCCGCTGCTCGAAGCGCCGCATGTTGACCACGCCGGTGGTGATGACCTGGCCGGACTCCACCCCCGTCACCCGCGTCATCGGCAGGAAGATCCGCCGTCGGCTGATCACCTCCACCACCAGCCCCAGCAGGCGCGGCGGACGGTTCCCCACCCGCAGCATCGCCACCAGGTCGCGCACCCGCCCCACCTGGTCCCCGTTGGGGTCGAAGACGGCGACGCCGGACAGGTGCGAGACGAACACCCGGGGGGTTGCCACCGCCATGCCGAGTGCCTCCGCTCTCTTCGTGCCGTTCTTCGCGGGTCGTTCTTGTTCGGGCTGTTCTTTTCGGGCCCGTTTCTTTTCGGGCCTGACCTTTTGGGCCTGACCATTCGGGCCTGGCCCGCCCCCGTCCGGGGTACGCGAACGGCGGAACACGGCCGCGGCCTCACGGGTGCGGCGCCGCGTTCCCGCTCCGTCCTTCCTGGTGCGCGTGTGCCCGGGGACCTGGCTTGTATGCATTTACGGAGGTAATTCGGGTTCCGTCCGGCGCGCTCGACCGCCGGCCCGGGCGGGTCGGACCCGCCGTCTCTCTCCCGGCATCCGGGTCCGTACGATGTCCGCCCCGCACTCCGCCGAACGGCGTGCCGCCCCCGGGTACGCTGCCGTACTGCCGTCGAGGTCGTCCGCATCAGGAGGCACAGCCGCCGTGACCGCAACCCCCTCCGCATCCCCCACAGGGACGGCCGCCCGTCCCGCCCCGCGCCGCGGGCGCCGCACCGCGCTGACCGGAGCGCTGGGTGTGGCGCTGGCCGTGGCGCTGGCGGGGTGCGGCGGCGGTACGGAGGACCCGGACGCGGGCACCAACGGCGTCGGGAAGCTGTCCGCGGCGAAGATCGAGGCCAAGGCGCGGGCCGCGGCCGACAGCGCCGGCACCGTGCGCCTGCTGGGCAGCGTCGTGAGCCAGGGCCGCACCTACAAGCTCGACATGCGGCTGGCCGCGGACGGCGGCCGGGGCGAGGTGTCCTCCGAGGCGGCCACCTTCCAGCTCCTGCGGGTCGGCCAGGCGCTGTACCTGAAGGCGGACGCCGGTTTCTGGGCGCGCGAGAAGGACGACCGGCCCACCGCGGGCGGCACCGCCGCGCCCTCAGGCCGGGCCACCGGCACCAGCACGGCCGCCTCCAAACTCGACGGCAAGTACGTCAAGGTCCCCGCCTCCGACCCCGTCTACAAACGGTTCCGCGGCTTCACGGACAAGGACGTGCTGCTCTCCAGCCTCCTCGGCCTGCGCGGCGAACTGACCACCGGCGACCGCGGCACCTTCGACGGCACCCGCACCATCCGTCTCTCCGCGGGCCGGGGCGCGGGCGGCACCCTGGACGTCTCCCTGGAGGGCAAGCCCTACCCGCTCCGGCTCCAGCGCGCCGGCGGCGGGGGCGTGGTCCAGCTCACCGACTGGGGCGGGTCGGTGGACCTGCGGGTGCCGGACGCGGCCCAGGTCGTGGACTACGGGCAGCAGGTGGGGACGGGGTCCGGGACGGGTACGGGGCCGGGCGGGGATTCGTCGCCCGGCGGGGCTTCGTCGCCCGGCGGGAGCTGATTCACTTCCGGCCCTTGCTCCCCGTCCTCCCCTTCCGTCCCTTGCGGAGCAGCTTGGGCAGGGCGGCGGGGATCGGGTGACGGGTGGTGGCCGGAGTCTCCAGCGGCGGGGCCGCCAGCGACCCCTGCGGCATGGCGCCGGGGCGCTCGGGGACCGGCCCGGCCGGCTCCAGCCGCAGCACCCGGCAGTCGCGGGCCCAGCGGCCCGGCATCTCCTCGGCGTCCGGGGCGTTGAGCCGCTTGCCCTTCAGGTCGTCGACGGCCGCCCGCCAGGCCTCGCTCTCCGGCGCCAGTTCCCTGACCCACGCCTGCCAGACGACCAGCCGGGCGCCCTTGTCCTTGCTGCGCACGGTGACGGTCGCGGTGCCGCCGTCGGTCAGCCCGAGGTCGTGCAGCGGCTGCTCGCGGACGGGATCGACGGGACGGACGGTTCGCGCGCCCGCGTCGTCAGGCTCCCCGGCCCCCGCGTCACCGACCACACACGCGGCCCCGTCGTGCCAGACGTGCCACAGCGCCCGCACCGGACCACGGGTGCCCCGCACCCAGATGAGGCCGGACTTCTTGGTGGCCTCCTCGATGAGCGCCCGATCCAGCAGCGCCTGCGACACGGTCTCCGTCATGGGCCTCAGCTTAATGGGCGGGCAGGGGGACGGCCGGGGAGCGCGGGATGGCCGGGGCCCTCACGGTAGGGGGACGGCCGGGGCCCGCCCCGCGCCCGGGCGTCCGGACGGCCCGAGGTCCGTGTGCGTCACAACCACCCGTTGCGCTTGAACCCCCGGTGGATGCCCACACAGATGGCCACCGTGACCAGCAGGACCATCGGGTAGCCGAACTTCCACTTCGTCTCCGGCATGAAGTCGAAGTTCATGCCGTAGATCCCGGCGATCATCGTCGGCACCGCGAAGATCGCCGCCCACGACGTGATCTTGCGCATGTCCTCGTTCTGGGCGACGGTCGCCTGCGCCAGGTTGGCCTGGAGGATGGAGTTCAGCAGGTCGTCGAAGGAGAGCACCTGCTCGTTGACGCGGGCGAGGTGGTCGGCCACGTCCCGGAAGTACTTCTGGATGTCGGAGTCGATCACCCGCATGGGCCGCTCGCTCAGCATCTGCAGGGGCCGCAGCAGCGGCGACACCGCCCGCTTGAACTCCAGCACCTCGCGCTTGAGTTGGTAGATCCGCTCGGCCTCGCCGCCCTTGCTCGCGCCCTTGGCGGCGCGCTTGTCCTTGGCGCGCTTGTCCTTGGCGGGCTTGGGGGCGGCCTTGCCGTTGGTGCCCGAGCTGAAGACGTCGATCTCCACCTCGTCGATGTCCACCTGAACGGCGCCGGCGACCGTCATGTATCCGTCCACGACCTGGTCGGCGATCGCGTGCAGCACGGCCGACGGGCCCTTGGCCAGCAGTTCGGCGTCGTCCTGGAGCCGGTGGCGCAGCGCGCGCAGCGAGCCCTGGCCGCCGTGCCGCACGGTGACGATGAAGTCCTGGCTGGTGAAGCACATCACCTCGCCGGTCTCCACCACCTCGCTGGTGGCGGTCAGTTCGGCGTGCTCCACGTAGTGGATGGTCTTGAAGACGGTGAACAGCGTGTCGTCATACCGCTCCAGCTTGGGCCGCTGGTGCGCGTGCACCGCGTCCTCGACGGCCAGCGGGTGCAGCCCGAACTCCTTGGCGATGTCGGCGAGTTCGGCCTCGGTGGGCTCGTGCAGCCCGATCCAGGCGAAGCCGCCTTCCTCGCGCACCCGGGCCATCGCCTCGGCCGGGGTGACGTGGGCGCTGACGCGGCGGCCGTCGCGGTAGACGCCGCAGTCCACGATGGCGCTGTTGGCGGCGGGGGCCTCGGTCCCGGCCGCGGTGTACTCGTACGGGGAGTGGTCGCGCCGCCGGGAGGGCCGTACGGCGGCACGCAGGTCACGGATCATCGACATGGCAGGCTCCTTCACGGGCCGGCCGCCAGCGGTGGGGCGCGGAGCGCAACGCTGCCCGGAACGAGGACGTAAGAGGCTCACCGGCGCCGTACGTCCGCAAAGCGGGCGGCGTTCCGTGCGTCAGGGCTGACGGCAGTTCGCACAAATCACGGAACAGAGAGTCGAAGGCGCTCTTCCGTCATCTGCTGCCGGCCGCGAGGAGCATGCGCGTCGCGACGCTGTGCGACGCGGGCGAAGACGTCTCAGGGGCGGATTCGATACCGGGTTCGGTATCGGGCCCGGAGTCAGACGAGACGTCGCGCGGGCGGGACGATGACAGGAGAACTGTCGGTACTGCACGGTCGACTTGGATCCACCGCAGCCCCACCTCCTCCGGCCGGTCCCCGCTGAGGGACGATTTGATTCCCTGACCAGACGGCAAGGCTATCAGCCGACAGAACCGTTACGGCGCGGCTTTGCCCGTTCGATACGCGGCCTATGCTCGCCGCATGTCTGACGTTCTTGAGCTGGTCGAGGCCCGGTTGCGTACGACGCTGGGCGAGCCGGACGCGCGGGCGGCCGTCACCTTCCTGGGTACCGACCGTATCGAGGTGCTGCGCTGGCAGACCGCGCCGTCGGAGGTGCCGGGGTCCTCGGAGTCCTTGTCACCGGAGGACGACCCGGGGGCCGGCGGCGGGATCGTGCGGTACGTCACGCTCGGAATGTCGGCGCGTCCGATGACCGATCCCGGGGGCAGTGCGGCCGGTGCGAGCCCGTTCGATGCGGCGTCGTCGCTCTCCGTGACGTTCGCCGACCCGGTGCGCGGCCCGCGCGCGGAACTCGTCCTCTCCGTCCGCGCCGGACGGGCGGACACCGACAAGGCGCTCCGGCCGCTCGCCGTCCTCGCCGCCTCCCCGCAGGTGGAGGGGCTGGTCGTGGCGCCCGGCGCGTCGCTGGACCTCGGCGAGCCGCTGTGGCCGGGGGCGCCCTTCACCTCCGTCCTCGTCGGCGAGCCGGGCGGGCTGATCGAGGACCTGGCGCTGGACCCGCCCATGGAGCCGGTCCGCTTCCTGCCGCTGCTGCCGATGACGCCCAACGAGGCGGCCTGGAAGCGGGTGCACGGCGCGGCTGCCCTCCAGGAGCGCTGGCTGCGGCAGGGGACGGATCTGCGTGATCCGCTGCGGGTGGGGGTGGAGCTGGGGTAGGGGCGTGGGCTTCGGGTGTCGGGGTCTCGTGCTTCGGGGGTGGCCGGGTGGGGCCCGTGGTCTCGGTTTCGCGGCCTCAGGGGGCTCGTTCTCATGGTCTTGCGGAGGGCGTTCGCACGGTCTCGGTTTCGGTTTCGCGGCCTCGCGGGGCTTGTCCCCCGTCTCGCGGAGCGCGTTCCCGCGACCTCGCGGAGCGCGTTCGCACGGCCTCGTGGGGCCCGTTCGCACGGCCTCGGCGGAGGGTCGGAAGGACGGCTTCCGTGGCTCGAAGGCGTGCACGGTTGTGAAGGGGTGCGGCGGCGAGCCGGACGGGTGATCGTCCTTGACGCGACGGCGGAGCCGGAGGACCGTGGGGCCTTATGAGGGGCGAACCCAGTTGCCCGAAGTGCGGTGGCCGGGTGCGGGCGCCCGGTCTCTTCGCCGACTCCTGGCAGTGCGGGGTGCACGGCACGGTGCACCCGCTGCAGCCGGTCGTCCCACCGAGCGTCGAAGCGCTGGCCGTCGTTGTGAATCGCGCACGGGTACCGGTGTGGATGCCGTGGCCGCTGCCCGTCGGCTGGCTGTTCACCGGAGTGGCCTGCGCGGGCGACGACCGCAGCGGAGGCCGGGCCACGACGGTTGCCTGTTCGGGGCCGGGCCCCCTCGGCGGCCCCGGCGAACTGCTCCTGGTGGCCGAGGAACTGGGCGTGGGCCTGGGCGCCCGGTACGCGGGCATCGGCGGCCCCGACCCCGGCCCGCACATGTGCGTCAACCGCCCTCCGCACTGCAAGGTGCTGGCCGCCGGCCGCCCCACCCCCCTGTGGCACGTGTCGGGGGCGCCCGAGGACCGGGCGGTCTTCGCGGGGGAGGCGCGGGGGCTGTGGCTGTGGGCCGTGGTGTGGCCGGCCGAGTCGGCGCTGGTGATGTACGACGAGATGGTGCTGACCGACCTGCGGGACGCGGGCGCCGAGGTGGACCTGCTCCCGTGCGGGGCACTGTCGCCGCGGTTGCTGTCGTGAGCGGGGGTGGCATTACGCGTCCGCTGTCGTGAGCGGGGGTGGCGTTGCGCGTCCGCTGCCGTGAGCGGGGGCGGCGTTGCGCGTCCGCTGCCGCGTCAGTGCGCGTCCGCTGGTGTAAGGGAGCGGTTCGGGGCGACGGGATCCGGCCCCGAGTGAAGGGTCCACGAAGGATCCGTGAGCGGGCCGAGCGTCCGCAAACCCCGGTCCCGGACCCCGTCGTTGGCCGGTTAACCCCCGCCGACCTGCGGCTTTCTGGGGGCGGTGGGGAAGGTGGGGCATCCGACGTCAGCATGTTCGAACGACCGGTATCCTTTTGACATCTTTAGGTATCCGTCCGCTTGACGTCTTTTGTGTCCGTCCGCACAGCAGTCTGGAGTCCGCGTCGTGCGCATCGACCTGCACACCCACTCCACTGCTTCCGACGGTACGGACAGCCCCGCCGAGCTGGTGCTGGGCGCCGCCGCGAGTGGCCTGGACGTCGTCGCGCTGACGGACCACGACACCGTGGGCGGCCACGCCGCCGCCATCGCCGCGCTCCCGCCGGGCCTGACCCTGGTCACCGGCGCCGAGCTGTCCTGCCGCCTGGGCGACGTGGGCGTGCACATGCTGGCGTACCTCTTCGACCCCGACGAGCCGGAGCTCGCCCGCGAGCGCGAGCTCGTCCGGGATGACCGGGTGCCCCGGGCCCAGGGCATGGTCGCCAAACTGCGCGCGCTCGGCGTGCCGATCACCTGGGAACAGGTGGCGCGGATCGCCGGGGACGGCGCCGTGGGACGGCCGCACGTCGCCAGCGCGCTGGTGGACCTCGGGATCGTCCCCACCGTCTCGGACGCCTTCACCGACCAGTGGCTCGGCAACGACGGCCGGGCCTACGTGGAGAAACACGAGTTGGACCCCTTCGACGCCGTCCGGCTGGTCAAGGCCGCCGGCGGGGTGACCGTCCTCGCCCACCCGCTGGCCGTCAAACGCGGCCGGTGCGTGCCCGAGAGCGCGATAGCCGAACTGGCCGCCGCCGGACTGGACGGCATCGAGGTCGACCACATGGACCACGACACGGCGACCCGCGCCCGCCTGCGCGGCCTGGCCGGCGACCTCGGCCTGCTGGCCACCGGCTCCAGCGACTACCACGGCAGCCGCAAGACGTGTCGCCTCGGCGAGCACACCACCGACCCCGAGGCCTACGGCGAGATCGTGCGCCGGGCGACGGGGGCCTGTCCCGTCACGGGCACGGGCGGCTGACCCGGCCGCGTCACCACCTGGCGCGCTGCCCGAGGCCGGGCACGCGTACCGCCTGGGGCGCCCCCGAACCGCCGCTGCCCGCCGTTGCGAGCGGGCCGGTTCCGTACGGACGCCCGCCCGCGACCACGGCCCTGACCGCTGCCACGCGGCCCGCCACGCCTCACCGCCCGCCCCCCTGTCCTCATTCCCTTCCCTGCCCCCTACCCGTCCCCGTCCGCTCTGTTCGCACCACCTTCAGCAAGGCCACCACCGTGTTCGACTTCGCAGTCTTCGGGTCCCTGTTCCTCACCCTTTTCGTGATCATGGACCCGCCGGGCATCACCCCGATCTTCCTCGCGCTGACCGCCGGCCGACCCGCCAAGGTGCAGCGCCGGATGGCCTGGCAGGCGGCCACCGTCGCCTTCTGTGTCATCGCCGTCTTCGGCATCTGCGGCCGGCAGATCCTGGACTACCTGCACATCAGCACCCCCGCCCTGATGATCGCGGGCGGTCTGCTGCTCCTGCTGATCGCCCTGGACCTGCTCACCGGCAAGTCCGAGGAACCCACCCAGACCAAGGACGTCAACGTCGCGCTGGTGCCGCTGGGCATGCCCCTGCTGGCCGGTCCGGGCGCGATCGTGTCGGTGATCCTGGCGGTGCAGCACGCCGACGGGTTCAGCGGCCAGCTCTCGGTGTGGCTGGCGATCGCGGCGATCCATGTGGTGCTGTGGCTGGTGATGCGGTTCTCGCTGGTGATCATCCGCATCATCAAGGACGGCGGCGTGGTGCTCGTCACCCGGCTGGCGGGCATGATGCTCTCCGCGCTGGCGGTGCAGCAGATCATCAACGGCGTCATGCAGGTCATCAAGGCGGGCTGACGTCCGGGTCCTCCCTCGCGCCAGGCGCCTGAACGGGAAAGCCCCTCGATACGCGGCAGCACCCCCGCCGACCATCCGGTCGACGGGGGCGCTGCCGTCTGTGCGTGTGTATGCGTGTATGTACGTCTGCGTATGCGTACGGGTCCGTGTCCCGTGCGGGGCACGGCGTGTGACGTTCCGGGCGCGCGGGGAGCGCGGTCGCCGTCCGGTCCGTCCGGGGAGCGGGGCCCGACGGAGGCGCGGAACGGGGGGAACGCGTTACCGGGCTACGGGGTCGGCCGGGCGGATGTAGATGCGCTGGCCGACGGCTGCGGCCTGCTGCACGATCTGATTGACGGAGGCGGCGTCGACGACGGTGCTGTCCACGGCGGTGCCGTTCACGTCGTCCAGGCGCATGATTTCGAAGCGCATGAGGCTTCTCCCTTCGTCTGATCCTCCTGAGGAGAACTGTGTGAGGTTGTCGTGGTTCGCGTGGCTTCGCTGCCAGGCGTTCCGTATGGGTACAACGACGTGCCTTAGGCAATCATTCCCTACGCTAAAGAAATTTTTCGAACGTCTAAGGTTCTGGCCGATTCCGGACCGGTTGTGCCCGCTTGGTCACCGCCCGGACAATGGGCCTGTATGAACGACGTCCAGCCCACGGGCCCCACCGACCTCGCCGCCGTGATCGCCGGCATCGAGCGCACCAACGAATTGCTCACGCGGGTGCTGGCCGAGGTCGCCACGACCCCCTCCACCCATGCCGCCTTCGTGGACGCGGGCTACGTGTACGCCGCGGTGGGCCGACTGGTCGCGGGGACCGAGGACCGCAGGGCGTTCGACCTGGACGCCGAGGGACTCATCGAGGCGTTCATCGACAAGGCCCGGATGATCTTCCCGGACAGCCGGCTGCTGCGCGTCTACTGGTACGACGGTGCCCGCCGCCGTATCCACACCATCGAGCAGCAGCGCGTCGCCGAACTCCCGGACGTCAAGGTCAGGCTCGGCAACCTCAACGCCAACAACCAGCAGAAGGGCGTCGACTCCCTGATCCGCTCGGATCTGGAGTCACTGGCCCGCCACCGCGCCATCAGCGACGCCGTCCTGATCGGCGGTGACGAGGACCTGGTCTCGGCGGTCGAGGCGGCCCAGGGCTACGGGGCACGGGTGCACCTGTGGGGCATCGAGGCCGTCGGCGGACGCAACCAGGCCGAGCCGCTGCTCTGGGAGGTCGACAGCCAGCGCACCTTCGACCTGGAGTTTTGCAAGCCGTACGTCACCCGGCGCACCGCCTACGAGCACGCGGACCCGGCCGCACCCGAGGGCGGGCCGGTGCCGGCGCGTGAGGAGGTCCGCTTCGTCGGGGCCCGGGTCGCCGCCCAGTGGCTCGCCGACCGCGGACGCGAATGGGTGGCCGACCTGCTGCCCGGCCACCCCTACCTGCCCGGCACCGTCGACCAGGAACTCCTCACGGCTGCGGAGGCGCTGCTGCGCCACTCCCTGCGCGGCCACGCGGACCTGCGCCGCGCGCTGCGGGACGGGTTCTGGGAGCACGTGCGGGCGCAGTATTAGCGGTATTCGGGGTGTCGGGGGGAGTTCCTGGGAGTTCCTGGGAGTCCCTGGGTTTAGGGGGGAGCCCCTGCGCTGAGGAGGACCCCTGTTTCAGGGCGACGGCGTCCCGTTCTCCTCCGCCAGCAGATCCGCCAAGCGGTCGAAGAAACCCGCCCAGCCCTCCTCGCTCCGCCGGTACTCCTCCGCCGAGAGATGGCCGCCGCCCTGATGGAAGACCATTTCGGTCCGGTCGCCGAGGTCGGTGAGCAGAAGGGTGACGATCTCGCCGGTCGACTCCTCCGCCGAGGTCGTGTCCTTGAGGGAGAAGACCAGCCGCTCCGGCTCGGCGACCTCCTGGTAGACGCCGAAGAACGGCAGGTGCCCGCCGTCGGGCGTGCGCATGACCAGGCTCCACCGGCCGCCGGGCCGCACGTCCATCGTCAGCCGCTCGACCGGCACCTCCAGCCGTCCGCCGAACCACCGCGCGAAGTCCTCCGGCGTCGTCCACGCCCGGTAGACCCGGGCGCGCGGCGCGTCCAGCACCCGGGCGAGGGAGATGCCCTGCCCGGGGGCCTTCGGGATCGGTGGTGCGTCCTCCTGTATCGCCTTGGGGGAAGGCCCCCGGTGTGCCTTGGCCTCGGCTTCGGATGCGCGGTCGCTCATGGGCTGTCCGTCCGTCCTCTTCGGGTGCGCGCGTTGGCCGGGCGCTCCCCGGGTGCGCGCGTTGGTCGGTCGCTCCTCGGGTGCCCCGGAATGCGGTCGGATCTCGCGACGGAAGGCGGGCGCACGCGCCACCTGTGTGATGCGTGCGTCCGGTGCGTCCGTGTGACGCGTGCGCCCGTGAGTCCGTATTGATGCGTGCATCCGGTGCAGCCATGTGACGGGTGCGCCCGGTGAGTGCCGTCCTCAGGCCCCGGCCCGCGCCTGCTCCTTACGGCCTCCGGTCACTCATCGCGCGACTCCGCCCGCACGTGGACGTCCCGCCAGAAGGACGCCAGCGCCGCGGCGGTCTCCTGCGGCCGTTCGGCGTTGGGGGAGTGCTCCGCGCCCTTGACGACCGTGCGGCGGGCGGACAGCCGGTCGGCCATCGCGTCCATCAGCGGCACCGGCCAGGCGTAGTCGACGGCTCCCGAGACGACGTGCTTGGGCAGCGGCACCCGGGCCAGTTCCGCGACCCGGTCCGGCTCCTCGATCATCTGCCGCCCGGTGGTGGCGAGCTGCTCGGGCACGGTGGTCATCCACCGCCGCCGCAGGAAGGCGGCGATCTCGGGCGGCGTCGCCGCGTCCGCCGCCTCGGGCGGATCGAGGCTGCGCATGACGTCCCAGATCGCCGCCATGTCCATCGTCCGGAGCGCGTCGATGAGCATCCGTACGCGGGCCTGCTGTGACGCGTCGATGGCCGCCGGACCGGAACTCATCACCGTCAGGGAGCGGAAGGCCCCCGCCTCCAGCAGCACGGCGGCCCGCGCGACCAACCCTCCGAACGAGTGCCCCAGGAGGTGCACCGGTCCCGCGCCGAGCGCCTCGGCCTGGGCGAGCACGTCCCGTGCCAGCGCGTCGCGCGCGTACGCGGACGCCTCCCGTGGACCGGGCGAGTCGCACTGCCCGCGCCCGTCCACGGCGATCACCCGGAACCCGGCGGCGGCCAGCGGTTCCAGAAGCCCGATGAAGTCCTCCTTGCTCCCGGTGAAACCGGGCAGGAGCAGCGCCGTACCGACCGGCGCTCCCTCGGGACACGCCTCGTGAACGGCGAACTCCCCGCGGGCGGTGACGAGAGGGCGTGCGCGGGCGCACGAGGGCAAGGTGAGAGTGGGCGGCCTGCTCATGGGAACGAGGCTAGCCGCGTCCCCCGGCGAACCGTCCGGCGCCCGGTACGCCGACGGCCCGGCCCCGCGAACATGCGGGTCCGGGCCGTCGTGAAGCGGGTGAACCGCCTCGCTCAGTCCTCCGTGGCGGCCTCGGCCTCGGCGGCCGAGGCACGGGGGCGGCGACGGCGCACGGGCTTGGCCTCGTCCGCGTCACCGGCCTCCGCCGCCGCTCCGGAAGCAGCGGCCTTGGCGGACGCGGCCTTCTTGGCGACCGTCTTCTTCGCCGCGGTCTTCTTGGCTGCCGCCTTCTTGGCCGGGGCCTTCTCGGGCGCGGCCTCGGCCGTCTCCACGGCGGCTTCGGCGGCCTTCGTGGTGGCGGTCTTGCGGGTGCGCTTGGGCTTGGCGGGAGCCTCGTCCGTGCCCTCGGCGGTGTCCACTGCCTCGACGGCCTTGGCGGCGGTCTTGCGGGTCCGCTTCGGCTTGGCGGGGGCTTCCGCCGTGCCCTCGGCCGCGTCGACGGCGGCTTCGGCGGCCTTGGCGGCAGCCGTCTTGCGGGTGCGCTTGGGCTTGGCGGGGGCCTCGTCCGCGCCTTCGACCGTCTCCACGGCGGCTTCGGCGGCCTTGGTGGCGGCGGCCTTCCGCGTCCGCTTCGGCTTGGCGGGGGCCTCGTCCGTGGCCTCGGCGGTGTCCACTGCCTCGACGGCCTTGACGGCGGTCTTGCGCGTCCGCTTCGGCTTGGCCGGAGCCTCGTCCGCGACCGGCGCGGCGCCTTCGGCAGCGTCCACGACCTCGGCGGCCTTGGCAGCGGCGGTCTTGCGCGTCCGCTTGGGCTTCGCCGGAGCCTCGTCCGCACCCTCGGCCGTCTCCACGACAGCCTCGGCGGCCTTGGTGGCGGCGGTCTTGCGCGTCCGCTTCGGCTTGGCCGGAGCCTCCTCCGCGACCGGCGCCGCGACGGCGGCCGGCACCGCGTCCACAGCGGCCGGCACCGACTCCACTGCATCCGCCACCGCCTCGGCGGCGACCTCCGCCACCGGCTCGGCGGACGTGCGCTTGCGCGTCCGGCGGCGCGGCTTGGACGCGGACTCCGACGGGGTGGTGGCCGACGTCACATCATTGGCCGCGGCCGTCGGGGCCGCGACGGCGGACGAGTCGCCCTCGGCCGGGGCCACGGCGGACGTCACCGGACGCCCCGCGACCGGTACCGACCCGGCCTGCGCGCCGCCGCGCGTCCGGCGGCGCCGGCGCGGCTGACGGCGGGCCGTCTCGGCGTCCGTACCCTCCACGGCGCCGGACGAGCCGGTGCCGGACGGAGAACCGGCAGACGAACCGGCCGACTGCCCGCCCGGCGCGGTCGCACCGTCCAAGGGCGCGCCGCCACGGGTCCGGCGCCGCTGGCGCGGCGGCCGGGAACGCCGGGGCCGCTCCTCCTCGACCGGCTTGCGGGGGCCGCGGCCCCGTCCGCCGGTCTCGCCCAGGTCCTCGATCTCCTCGGCGGCCAGCCCGGCGCGGGTGCGCGCGGCGCGCGGCAGGACACCGGTGGTGCCCTCGGGGATGCCGAGCAGCTCGAACAGGTGCGGCGAGGTGGAGTAGGTCTCCTCGGGCTCGTTGAACGGCAGGTCCAGCGCCTTGTTGATGAGCTGCCAGCGCGGGATGTCGTCCCAGTCCACGAGGGTGACGGCGGTGCCCTTGGCGCCCGCGCGGCCGGTGCGGCCGATGCGGTGCAGGTAGGTCTTCTCGTCCTCGGGCGACTGGTAGTTGACGACGTGCGTCACGCCCTCGACGTCGATGCCGCGGGCGGCGACGTCGGTGCAGACGAGCACGTCCACCTTGCCGTTGCGGAAGGCGCGCAGCGCCTGCTCGCGCGCCCCCTGGCCGAGGTCGCCGTGGACCGCGCCGGAGGCGAAGCCGCGGCGGGCGAGCTGGTCGGCGATGTCGGCGGCGGTCCGCTTCGTACGGCAGAAGATCATCGCCAGTCCGCGGCCGTCGGCCTGGAGGATGCGGGAGACCAGCTCCGGCTTGTCCAGGGAGTGGGCGCGGAAGACGTGCTGGGTGATGTTCGCGACCGTCGCGCCCTCGTCGTCCGGCGCGGTGGCGCGGATGTGCGTGGGCTGCGACATGTAGCGGCGGGCCAGGCCGATGACGGCGCCCGGCATCGTGGCCGAGAACAGCATCGTCTGCCGCTTCGCCGGCAGCATCGAGATGATCTTCTCGACGTCGGGCAGGAAGCCGAGGTCCAGCATCTCGTCGGCCTCGTCCAGGACGAGCGCCTTGACGTGCGAGAGGTTCAGCTTCTTCTGGCCGGCCAGGTCCAGCAGGCGGCCCGGGGTGCCGACGACCACGTCGACGCCCTTCTGCAGCGCCTCGACCTGGGGCTCGTACGCGCGTCCGCCGTAGATCGACAGGACCCGGACGTTGCGGACCTTGCCCGCGGTCAGGAGGTCGTTGGTGACCTGCTGGCACAGCTCACGGGTGGGGACGACGACGAGCGCCTGCGGCGCCTCCGTCAGCTTCCCGGGCTCGGCCCGGCCCGCCTCGACGTCCGCGGGGACGGTGACGCGCTCCAGCAGGGGGAGGCCGAACCCCAGCGTCTTGCCGGTACCGGTCTTGGCCTGGCCGATGACGTCGGAGCCCGACAGGGCCACCGGGAGCGTCATCTCCTGAATGGGGAACGGGGACGTGATGCCGACGGCTTCGAGGGCCTCGGCGGTCTCGGGGAGAATCCCGAGCTCTCGGAACGTGGACAGAATCTTGCCTCTTCTGTGAGACGCGGCACGAGGCGGCGAAAGGGGTCCTACCGCGCCTTCGTACGGTTCGTACGGGCCGGCCTCGCTGGGCCGGATGGTGCGGGACCACTGCCTTCGCTCAAGCACTCTTACCGCGAGCGGTGTGTCCCTCGCGCGGGCGCACGTCTCGTGCGCGCCGCGGCAGAGGGCGGTCGGGTTGGAGCCGATCGGGCCACCGACCGGGCATCCGCATGCGTGGAACAACCCACCGATCCTACTCGGCGGGTGCAATACCACTGTACCCCGGACAGGGCTCTGTATCCGAAGGTTTGTATGAACAAAGAACGGAACGGAACGCACCAGTTACGGTTCGGAGTGGCGCGTCGACCGTATATGGGGGTTAATGTCCCGATTGGCGCCTCGGTTGGCGCCCCGGCTGGCGGTTCGGTCGCGGGAGGCGGGCGCGGCGCGTACGGAGCCCGGCTCCCCGGACCGTTCCCGGGCGGCTCCCCCCGGCCGACCCGCACCCGGCCGGTGTGTGTCTCACCAGGCACTTCCCCCGTCGTCCGGGCGGGCTATTGTGCGCTCCATGGAGACGCCTGACAACGCCGCTGCCGAAGACCGAGAACTCACCGGGATCGCCGCCCAGGACTGGGATCGGGCATCCGCGGACCCGCAGTACCGCGCCGCGGTGATCGACCTGCTGGGAGCCCTCGCGTACGGCGAGCTGTCCGCCTTCGAGCGGCTGGCCGAGGACGCGAAGCTGGCGCCGACCATGGACGACAAGGCCGAGCTGGCCAAGATGGCGTCGGCGGAGTTCCACCACTTCGAGCGCCTCCGGGACCGGCTCTCCGGCATCGAGGCCGAGCCGAACGAGGCGATGGAGCCGTTCGCCGCCGCCCTGGACGAGTTCCACCGCCAGACGGCGCCGTCCGACTGGCTGGAGGGCCTGGTCAAGGCGTACGTCGGCGACTCGATCGCGAGCGACTTCTACCGGGAGGTCGCGGCCCGCCTGGACTCCGACACCCGGGATCTCGTGCTCGCGGTCCTGGACGACACCGGGCACGCCAGCTTCGCCGTGGAGAAGGTCCGCGCCGCGATCGAGGCCGAGCCGCGGGTCGGCGGGCGGCTGGCGCTGTGGGCGCGGCGCCTGATGGGCGAGGCGCTGTCGCAGGCGCAGCGGGTGGTCGCCGAGCGGGACGCGCTGTCCACCATGCTCGTGGGCGGCGTCGCGGACGGGTTCGACCTCGCCGAGGTCGGCCGCATGTTCTCCCGCATCACCGAGGCACACACCAAGCGCATGGCGGCCCTGGGGCTGTCGGCCTGAGCGGCTTCTGTCCGGCGTGGGGATGTCGGTCTGAGCGGTCTCCGTCCGCGACGTGACAGGAGTCGGTCTCGATCGGTCATATCCGGCCGGATTCATACGAAACCCGCCGTCCGCGCCATGCGGACGGCGGGTGCGTCTGTTTCTGCGGCGGCCGGGTGCCCCGGTGCCGGCCGTCTCGCCGGGCCTCAGCAGCGCCCGGCGACCGCTGATCGGCGCAGCCCGCTGCCGGGGGCCGGGCGGACCAGGAGCGAGAGCAGCGCGGCCCCCAGCCCCAGCGCGGCGACCAGTACCTGTACGGGGTGGCCGGGCCCCATGATCGAGTGCGCCAGCAGCGCGCCCAGGAGCGCCGCGGCCGGGCCCGTGGACAGGGTCAGCGGCCGGGAGGGGAACCGGTCGGGCAGCCGCCGCACGGCGGCGAGGGCGAGGGCGAAGCCGATGAGGACGGCGCCGAGCGCTTCCAAGACCATGGTGTGTTTCCCCTCCCGTGTGGTGTGGCCGAGCACGTGGCGCGTGCCGGTCGTCGTGACCGGGACCGCGACGCCCACCGGTCGTCGCGGCACGTGACGCGTACTGGTCGTACGGCCGTCGTACCCAAGGGTCGTCACGTACAACCCTGCGCGGCGACGCGAAGGAGAACCCTTTCGTCACCGCAGGTCGGCGGCCTTCCGGAGAACCTCCCGCAGGGCCGCCGGATTCCCGCTCGGCCCCCGGAACACCGGATCCCCGCCCGGCCCCGGAACGCCCGTTTCCCGCCCGGCCCCGGAACGCGGGACGGCCCCGGAACACAAGACGGCGGCGGTCCGGAGAGATTCTCCGGACCGCCGCCGTCCTCGCGTGTGCGCGGTCCCGCCGGTGGCGGGGCGGGGCACCAGGCCCCTCGCAGAGGCCCACAGGCCCCTCGCGGAGACCCGCGGGCCCCTCGCGGAGACCCGCGGGCCCCTCGCGGCAGCCTTACAGCGCGCCGAACCCGACCTTGCGGGAGACCTGCTCGCCGATCTCCACGTAGGCCAGCCGGTCCGCCGGGACCAGGACCTTCCGGCCGTGGTCGTCGACGAGGCTCAGCAGCTGCGACTTGCCGCCCAGCGCGTCGGCCACCGCACGCTCGACCTCCTCGGCAGACTGCCCGCTCTCCAGCACGATCTCGCGGGGCGCGTGCTGCACGCCGATCTTGACCTCCACGGCTTATGTCCCTCCGACGATCCGGGGTTACCCCTTGGTGGAACCAAGGCGGGGTACGCGGTGATCCGCGCCCTATCAGCACACATTAGCCCGGTGCGGGGACGGACAGGCCGCCACGAAGAACGCCGGGAGCGAACACGACGCCCCCGCGAAGAACGCCGGGAGCGAACACGGCACCGCCATAAGGAACGCCGAAGCGCACCGGACGCGACCCGGTGTGCTTCAGGTAGCCGGTGCGCTTCAGACAGGCAGGCAGGCCAGGCGAGCGCCTACTCCTCCTCGCCGTGCGGTTCGCCGCCGTGCAGCGGGAACCCGGCGATGCCCTTCCAGGCCAGCGAGGTCAGCAGCTGGACGGCGGTCGCGCGGGGCACCGAGCTCTCCGAGGACAGCCAGTAGCGGGCGACCACCTGGGACACCCCGCCCAGGCCGACGGCCAGCAGCATGGACTCGTCCTTGGAAAGCCCGGTGTCCTCGGCGATGACCTCGCTGATCGCCTCGGCGCACTCCAGCGAGACCTTGTCCACCCGCTCGCGCACGGCCGGCTCGTTGGTCAGGTCCGACTCGAAGACCAGGCGGAACGCGCCGCCCGGGTCCTCCACGTACGCGAAGTAGGCGTCCATCGTGGCGGCCACCCGCTGCTTGTTGTCGGTGGTCGACGCCAGCGCGGTGCGCACCGAGTGCAGCAGCGCCTCGCAGTGCTGGTCCAGCAGGGCCAGGTAGAGGTCGAGCTTGCCGGGGAAGTGCTGGTAGAGCACGGGCTTGCTGACGCCGGCCCGCTCGGCGATGTCGTCCATGGCGGCGGAGTGGTAGCCCTGCGCCACGAAGACTTCCTGGGCCGCGCCCAGGAGCTGGTTGCGCCGGGCGCGGCGTGGCAGGCGTGTGCCCCGCGGGCGTGCCGCCTCGGTCTGCTCGATGGCGCTCACGCTGCCTCCCAGTGTTGTTCCTACGCGGCGCAGTGCGGTGCGCCGCGCCCGCCATCGTACTTTTGGGTAACCCGGGAACGCGTGCTCCGAGACGAGAAATTCTGCGGGTAAACGCTGTGAGAATCCGACATATGGCAGTAGTTCGCCGGTATTCCTCCGGTGTCCCGAGTCATCGGTATTCGTCCTCGTCGTCCAGGTCCACCACCCGGGCCTGTTCCGCCAGGTCGGCTTCGCTGGCGACGCCGGGATCCGCGCTGGTCAAGGGGTCGTCGTAGCGGCGTGAGACGTCCGCGAGCTGCTCCGCGGCATCGGCTTCGGGGGCCTCGACGTCGAGCTCCGTGGTCGTGGCCTCGTCCTCAAAGGTTTCCGGGTCAGTCGGATCGATCGACATGCTGGCTCCCCTTTCCCGAGCACACGCCCCTTACACGGGGGCGAAGGTCCCCGACTCCCGTGCGGGGCGGCGACGGTCCTCCTGCGAGCCCGGCCCCCGCACCGGACGAGGGCCCTGGCCCCGGCTCCGTGGTGGCGGCCGGGGGCCTACAACCGAGCGTAGGAGACGGCGCGCGCCCGCGCGACGCGGTGTGTGACTGCGAACACACGGGCGGGGGCGTGATCGTCTCGTAACATCGACCCCATGTCTTCGACCGAGTCGCCGGACTCCCTGGCCGTCCCACCGGTCCCGCCGGCGGGCCGAGGTTCGCGCGTGGGAGCGGGGGAGACGGTGCGCTCCGTGTCCCTCCCCGGCCTCACGCTCAGCGTGCGGGCCCGCGCGGAGGCCACCGAGGGCCTGCCGCCCGCGCTGTACGTCCACGGACTGGGCGGCTCGTCGCAGAACTGGTCGGCCCTGATGCCGCTGCTCGCCGACCGCGTGGACGGGGAGGCGCTGGACCTCCCCGGCTTCGGTGACTCGCCGCCGCCGGACGACGGCAACTACTCGATCTCCGGTTTGGCCCGCGCCGTCATCCGCTACCTGGACGCGAGCGGACGCGGACCGGTGCACCTGGTGGGCAACTCCATGGGCGGCGCAGCCGTCACCAGGGTCGCCGCGGTCCGCCCCGACCTCGTACGGACGCTGACGCTGATCTCGCCCGCGCTGCCGGAACTGCGCCCGCAGCTCTCGGCGATCCCCACCGGGATGCTCGCGGTGCCCGGCGCCGCCCGGCTGTTCAGCAAGCTGACGAAGGACTGGACGCCGGAACGGCGCACCCGTGAGGTGCTGGCCCTGTGTTACGGCGACCCCTCGCTGGTCACCTCGGAGGACTTCACCGCGGCGGTGGAGGAATACGCGCGCCGACTGGAACTCCCTTATTTCTGGGACGTGATGACGCGCGGCGCGCGCGGCATCGTGGACGCCTACACCCTCGGCGGCCAGCACAACCTCTGGCGGCAGGCCGAACGCGTCCTGGCGCCGACCCTCCTCGTCTACGGCGGACGCGACCGCCTCGTCTCCGTCCGGATGGCGCGCCGGGCAGCCGCGGCCTTCAGGGACTCGCGCCTGCTGACGCTGCCGGAGGCGGGGCACGTCGCGATGATGGAGTACCCGGAGACGGTGGCGCGGGCGATCCGCGACCTGATCGACGAGGCACCGGATAGTAGAACGCACACCGGAGCGGCCGTCGAGGCGACCGCCGACGCGGGCAGGAGCTGACAGGCCGAGTGGGACGTCACAGCCGCCGGGACGAGACCGGGACGACCGGGGACAGCGGAACGGCCGGGATACCGGGCACAGCGATGGACGCCGGCGGAACCGTCGGCATACCGGGCGCGCCGATGAACAGCCGCGGAACCGTCGGCATACCGGGCGCGCCGATGGACACCGGCGCTCCCTTGGGGGCGGTGCCTACCGGCCCTACGGGCACGGGGCGCCGCCGTCGGGACGCGCTGTACCCCGCCGCTGAGGGCGGCCCGCCCACGGCACCCTTCGCGGCTCCTGTGTCCGGGGGGCTTCCGGGCGGGTTCCAGGCGCCGCAGGCCGGAC
>NZ_JBEXNM010000048.1:0-71818 GCF_040611095.1 Streptomyces sp. NPDC003077
GCGATGTAGGTCACCGGCCGCCGCGCCCCAGTCCGCTGCGGGGGCACCCCGGGACGTCCCCTTCCGTCGGTTTGGCGGCTGATCGCCGGTGGGGGCGGGCGCCTGCGGCCCTTCTCGTTGGAGCCCCTGGCATCCCCTGGCTCCCTGGCGTCTGAAAACTACCGACGCTAGTTTGGGGGCGCGTCGCGATCGGCACCGGAGGTCGCGCGCTACCGCAACCGCCTGGGGAGGACGAGGACGTGAAGCCGCACGACGCGATGTTCATCGACGGAGGCTGGCGGCCCGCCGCCGGTGCCGAAGCCATCGAGGTCCGCAACCCCGCGGACGGGCAGGTCATCGCCACCGTTCCGGCGGGGACCGCCCAGGACGTGGACGACGCGGTGCGCGCCGCCCGCGCCGCCCTGCCCGGCTGGTCCGCCACTCCGCCCGCCGAACGCGCCGCCCGCCTGGCCGCGCTGCGCGACCGGATGGCCGCCCGGATCGGTGAGATCGCCGAGACCGTCACCGCCGAACTGGGTGCGCCGCTGACGTTCAGTACGCGGGTGCACGCGGGGAGCCCGGTCGCGGTCGCCGGTTCGTACGCCGAGCTGGCCGCCTCGTACGCCTTCGAGGAGAAGCTCGGCACGTCGACCGTGCTGCTCGAACCGGTCGGCGTGGTCGGCGCCATCACGCCGTGGAACTATCCGCTGCACCAGATCGTCGCCAAGGTCGCCCCGGCGCTGGCGGCCGGGTGCACGGTGGTGCTCAAACCGGCCGAGAACACCCCGCTGGTGGCCCAGCTGTTCGCGGAGTGCGTGGCGGCGGCGGGGATCCCGGCGGGCGTGTTCAACCTGGTGACGGGGCTGGGCCCGGTCGCCGGGCAGGCGCTGGCCGAGCACGACGGGGTAGACCTGGTCTCCTTCACCGGATCTACCGCCGTCGGGAAGAAGATCGGCGCCATAGCGGGTGCCGCGATCAAGCGGGTCGCCCTGGAGCTGGGCGGCAAGTCCGCCAACGTCATCCTCCCCGGCGCCGATCTCGCGCGGGCGGTCAAGACCAACGTCGCCAACGTGATGGCCAACTCCGGCCAGACGTGCAGCGCCTGGACGCGGATGCTGGTCCACGCCGACCGGTACGACGAGGCCGTCGCCCGCGCCGCCGAGGCGATCGCCGCGTACGTGCCGGGCGACCCGACGGACGAGACCACCCGCCTCGGTCCCCTCGTCAGCGCCGCCCAGCGCGACCGCGTCCGCGGCTACATCGAGCGCGGCGTGGCGGAGGGCGCCCGGCTGGTCGCTGGTGGTCCCGAGGCACCGGAGGGCCGTGAGCAGGGCTACTACGTCCGCCCGACGCTCTTCGCGGACGTCACTCCGGACATGACCATCGCCCAGGAGGAGATCTTCGGCCCGGTGCTGTCGGTCCTGCGGTACGAGGACGAGGACGACGCCGTGCGCATCGCCAACGGCACGGTGTACGGCCTGGCGGGCGGCGTGTGGGCGGCCGACGAGGAGACGGCCGTGGCGTTCGCGCGCCGGCTGGAGACGGGGCAGGTGGATATCAACGGGGGGAAGTTCAACCTCCTCGCGCCGTTCGGTGGCTACAAGCAGTCCGGGGTGGGCCGCGAACTGGGCCCGCACGGGCTGGCGGAGTATCTGCAGACGAAGTCGTTGCAGTTCTGATGCGTCGTCCGGGGGCGGGGGACGGGAGCGGGGGCGGTGCTGATCCGGTTGGTTTCGAGGCGTGGGGGCTCGTTCGACGGGTTCGGGAGCTGCTGTCTTTACCGGTTTCGGACGGGCCCCGCGTCACTCTCGACGGTCGTCGCCCCGCCTGCCTCGTACGGACCGGTTCCCATTGGTTCCTTACGGGCCCCTCATCGGCGCCGGACGCGCTCCTCATTGGCCTTTGACGGACCCGTGCCACTCTGACCGTCGCCTCGCCTCGCCTCGTACGGACCAGTCCCCGCCCATTCCTGGAGGGCTCCTCGTTGGGCCCCTGCCGGGCCCCGCGCGCCCCCGGCCGCCCCCCGCCTCCTAACCCCCACCCCACCCCACCCCACCCACCCCGCCACAGAACGGAACCCCGCCATGACCCGTGCCGCCGTCCTGCCCGCCGTGGGCGCCCCGCTGGAGATCGCCGAGATCGTGCTGTCGGATCCTGGGCCCGGGCAGGTGCGGGTGCGACTCGCGGCGGCGGGCGTGTGTCACTCGGACCTCTCGCTGTCCAACGGGACGTTGCGGCAGCCCGTCCCCGCCGTCCTCGGGCACGAGGGTGCGGGCACCGTCACCGCCGTCGGCGCGGGGGTGGACTCCGTCGCCCCTGGCGACCGGGTGGTGCTGAACTGGGCGCCGTCGTGCGGCGCCTGCCACTTCTGCGGCCTGGACGAACCCTGGCTGTGCGCGCACGCGGGAGCCGCCGCGAGCACTCCGTACGCCCGCCTCGCCGCCGACGGCAGCGAGCTCTACCCGGGTCTGGGGACGGCGGTCTTCGCCGAGGAGACCGTGGTCCCGGCGCACGCGGCGCTGCCGCTGCCGGAGGGCGTCCCGCTCGTGGACGCGGCGCTGCTGGGCTGTGCGGTGCTGACCGGCTGGGGCGCGGTGCACCACTCCGCCCGTGTGCGGGCCGGCGAGTCGGTCGTGGTCTTCGGCGTCGGAGGGGTGGGGCTGGCCACGCTCCAGGCAGCGCGGATCGCGGGGGCCGGGCCGATCGTCGCCGTGGACATCTCGCCGGAGAAGGAGGAACTGGCCCGCGCGGCCGGGGCCACGGAGTTCCTGGTCGCCGGGGAGGACACGGCCAAGCGCGTGCGGAAGCTCACCGGCGGACACGGCGCGGACGTCGCCGTCGAGTGCGTGGGCCGGGCCGACACCATCCGCACGGCCTGGTCCGCGACCCGCCGCGGCGGCCGGACCACCGTCGTCGGCATCGGCGGCCAGGACCAGCAGGTGACGTTCTCCGCCCTGGAGCTCTTCTACTTCGGCCGGACGCTCTCGGGCTGCGTGTACGGCAACAGCGACCCCGCCAAGGACCTCCCCGTCATCGCCGGGCATGTCCGGGCGGGGGCGCTCGACCTGGGCGGCATGGTCACCGAACGCATCGGGCTGGAGGGCATCCCGGCCGCCTTCGATGCCATGGTGGCGGGGAAGGGCGGCCGGGCGTTGGTTGTCTTCTGAGGGCCATCGCTCGGTGTGCGCTCCGGTTCCGGGGCCTGACGTCCGGGGCGCGCTCCGGACGTCAGGCCTGGTGTCCGGCGCGCGCTCCGGTTCTGGGGTCTGTCATCCGGCGCGCGCTCCGGTCGTGAGGCCCGGCATCCGGCGCGCGCCCCGGCTCATGGCGCTGCCGCGCCGTCCGGGTGCGTGTCGCTCGGCGCCGGGGCGGGCAGCGGTGTGCGGAGCCGGGGGAACGCCGGGGCCGCGGCCAGGAACAGCAGCGTCACCAGGACGAACGGCCAGGTGAAGGCGTGCCCGCCCGACGGCGCGAAGAAGGAACCCAGTGCCGGGGTGGCGGCGGTGGCCGCGGCGGAGCCCAGGACCGCGTACGCCAGGCTCCACCGGTCGGCGATCAGGAAGACGCCGCACAGCGCCATCGCGACCAGCACGCTGTTGTAGCCCGGCACCCCGGAGGCGATCTGGTCGGCGGGGACGCCCAGGGCCCAGGCCGTGAGGGTCCCGGTGACGCTGCCGACGCAGGCCAGCGCGCCCGCCCGCCGGTCGGCGGCGAAGATGCCGACGAGGAAGACCAAGCCCACGTACCACTGCGGCATGAAGAAGATCTGGCCGACGTTGGCGAAGAAGGCGTGCCACAGGTCGGTGAGGTCCGGCGCGGCGCCGCCGCCCACCGGCCGGGGGAGCGCGGCGACCTCCGCGCCGTGCGGCCAGACCCGCGGGAGGCCGGGGGCGGCCAGGGCGATCCCGGTGGCCGTCAGGCAGAACGGAAGGGTGAGGGTCGGCAGCGCCCAAGTGCCCAGGACGCGGGCGACCGCCCCGGTGACGACGGTGACCAGGACGCACGCCACCAGCGCCACCACCACCGTGGCCGGCCGGTCCGGCCCGAGGAGGACGGCGCTGCCGAGCGCCACCAGGCAGGCGTTGAACCCCTCCAGTCCGGCGGCGATCCGCCCCCGCTCCACGCCCAGCAGGTGGGCGGTGGCCGTGCCGACGGCCGTACCGGCGAGCCCGTACAGCGCGTACTCCCAGCCGGCCAGGAACAGCGCCACGGAGAAGAGGACGCCGGTGAGAGCGCTCGGCATGAAGTCGACCTGTGCCTGACCCTTCAGGACGGTCGTCATGGCGGTCTTCGCGAGGGCGGGGACGGAACGCGTTCGGGAAGCGCGCGCGGGAGTCCGGAGCGGCGCCGCCTCCGGCGCCCCCGGCGCGCCCGACGCGGTGCCGGTTCGGGAATCGGTGCCTTCCGGCTCTCCGCTGCCTTCCGGTCTCGCGCGCTCGGGCTCTCCGTCGCCTTCCGGCTTCGCGCGCTCGGACTCTCCGTCCCCCTCCGGCTTAGCGCGCGTCGGCTTTCCGTCCTCCTGCGCCTGTGAGCCGTTCGGAGCCGAGCGCACCGGCTCGGCCGCGGTCGGTTCTGCCACGCCGTCCTCCCCTTTCCTGTGACGCCCTGCGGTAGCCGGCGCCCGTGCCGTGACGCCCTGTCACGTCGTCTGTTGGTCCCCGTCCGCCGCGACCGGAGGGGCGATCGGCCGGGCGTCCTGCGCGGGCTCCCGTGCGCGGGCGCGGTCGGGGCGCGTTCGCGGCTGTGCGCGCGCCGTCCTCGTCCGCGCGCCGTCCTCGTCCGCGTCCGAACGGTCGTCGCCATGCCCCGGACGGTCGTCGCCATCCCCGTCCGGACGTGCCGCTGTCGTCCGCGTCCCATCGGGCCCATCAGGTCGGCGATGTCCGCGCCCGCGCCCGCGCACGAGCCGTCGAAGCCACCGCCAGCCTGAGAGGCTGTCAAAAGTCAAAAGTCTGTGTGTTCCACCATCGCGGGCACATCAACCCGCGCGCACGGCTGAACCGCGCGCACGGACGAACCGCCCGCACCGAGGGACGACCGAACGGATGCACGATACATCCGTTGCTCAGTCGCCCGGCGGCACGAGGTCCGGATGGTGCAGCGCCAGCCCGTCCACCAGCGCCCGCAGGCCCGCTTCGAAGGCGCCGTCGTCCACCCGCTGCTGGTGTTCCGGGAGCAGGTGGGCCTGGCCGAGGTGGGGGTAGGCGGCGGGGTCGTACGCGTTCGGGTCGGCCACGAAGCCGCGGGCGAAGGAGCCCAGCGCGGAACCCGCCACGAAGTAGCGGACCATGGCGCACACCTTGGTCGCCTGCGCGGGAGGCCAGCCCGCCGCCACCATGCCGCCGAACGCCGCGTCCGCCATCCTCAGCCCGGCCGGGCGGCGGCCCGGTCCCTGGGCGAGGACGGGGACGATGTGCGGGTGCGCGGCCAGCGCCGCGCGGTAGGAGCGGGCCCAGTCGAGCAGGCCGGTGCGCCAGTCGGCGCCGGGGCCGAAGGCCGACACGTCGACCTCGGCGATGACCGCGTCGGCGACCGCGTCGAGGATCTCGTCCTTCGTCGTGAAGTGGTTGTAGAGGGACGGCCCGCTGACGCCCAGCTCGGCGGCGAGGCGGCGGGTGGAGAGCGCCGGGAGCCCTTCGGCGTCGATGAGCGCGAGCGCCGCGGTGACGATGCGCTCTCGGCTCAGCAGGGGCTTACGGGGTCGGGCCATGCCGCACATGGTAGGACCGCGGCCCCGGAACCAGCGCCGCTGATTCGGCGGTGCTCGTCGACGAGGGCCCTGGTGAGCCCGGCGCGGAACGGGCGGCCGTGTGGCAATTCGCCGCAGCCATAGGGCCCAGGGCGCGGGTCTTCCGGTGCGCCTCTTCCGGGACGCGTGCACGGCTCACGGCAGAGCGCTTCGGGCCGGCACGCGCCCGGACGAGCCCCGGCAGCGCCCAACCTGTTCCTAAGCGCCCGCTCAGTCGCGCGGTATCGTGGTCGATCCGCCCCGGACCGGCCGCGGCGGGCCGGTGATCGGGGTGAGGCGATGGGCGCGGAGGCGGAGCGGGCGGTGCCGGAGGCCGAGGAGTGGGCCGACATCGCGCCGGACGCGGCCCGGCGGCTGGTCGGCGCCGCCGTCCAGGCGTTCGCCGAGCGCGGCTACCACGCCACCACCACGCGGGACATCGCCGGCCGGGCCGGCATGAGCCCCGCCGCGCTCTACATCCACTACAAGACCAAGGAAGAACTGCTCTACCGCATCAGCGGCATCGGCCACGAGAAGGCCCTGCGGATCATGGAGGACGCGGCGGCGGCCGGCGGCACCGCCACCGAGCGGCTGAGCGGCGCGGTGCGGACCTTCGTGCGCTGGCACGCCGAGCACCACACCACCGCCCGGGTCATCCAGTACGAGCTCCAGGCGCTCGGCGAGGAGCACTACGCCGAGATCACCGCCCTGCGGCGGCGCACCGACCGGCTGCTCCGGCAGATCGTTCAGGATGGTGTGGACGCCGGGGAATTCCATGTGGCCGACGTTCCGGGAACGACCCTCGCTGTGCTGTCGCTGTGCGTGGACGTGGCCCGGTGGTTCTCGGCCGACGGTGCGCGTACGCCGGATGAAGTGGGCGCCCTTTACGCCGATCTCGTACTGCGTATGGTCGGCGCGGAATGGGCCGGTACGAGTGGCCGTTAAGGGCCCTTGACGATTTACCGGGGCGGGTGGACGTTGGCGCTGTCGTCCATTGGGACGGCTCTCGGAGTACCGCCTGAGAGGGTCCCGAGTACCGTCTGAGAGGAACCGTCATGAGCGCTTCCACTTCCGGACACGGCGAAGTCCAGTACGAAGAGGCGAAACTCGAAGAATCGCAGCTCCACGTCATCGGCGAGCGGCAGCCCGAGGGTGTCACCGCTCAGGACCTGCAGGGATTCGGCTACACGTACCGCCACAACTGGGGCCTGCGCAACGGCTGGTGGGTCCTCAACCTCACCTCGAACAGCTTCACCGCCAACACCCGTGCTTTCGTGGCCATCAGCGAGGGGCCGACCGGCAGCGGCGGGAAGTTCATCGGGAACGCGCGCTATTCCGTCTACAACGTCGCGCCGGACAACGGCGTGGTGTCGATTCGCGTCTTCGTCGACTGGCCGCAGCCCATCGGCCTGGTCGTCGATTACTTCTTCGTGAATCCGTGAGCGCGGCGCCGGGGCGGTGGAATCCGCCCCGGCGCACCCGGAATTCACCCGTCCGACGCGTTCCGGGCCCCCCGGGTTTCAGCCGCCCGACGTGTTCCGAGCCCCCCGGGTATCAGTCGTCGACGCCTTCCGCGCTTACCGGGTTTCGGGCGTCCGGCGTGTTCCGCGCTTCCCGGGATTACCGGTTACGCGGGTCATCGCGGCCGGTCACCGGTAATAGCGGGTGAGCGTCCGCGCGACGCACACCGGCTTCTCGCCGCCCGCCCGCTCGACGGTCACCTCCGCCGCCAGTTGGACGCCGTCGGCCACCTCGGTGACCTCGGCTATCCGGACCGTGGCGCGCAGCCGCGAGCCGACCGGGACGGGAGCGGGGAAGCGGACCCGGTCCAGTCC
This sequence comes from Streptomyces sp. NPDC003077, assembly GCF_040611095.1. Classification (NCBI taxonomy): domain Bacteria; kingdom Bacillati; phylum Actinomycetota; class Actinomycetes; order Kitasatosporales; family Streptomycetaceae; genus Streptomyces; species Streptomyces sp. NPDC003077. The sequence goes on from NZ_JBEXNM010000048.1 coordinate 7,543, forward strand.
GTAGTTGACACCCATCGCGACGTTCTCGACCCGCACCAGCCGGGGCACCAGCGCGGGCAGCAGGGACAGCGTGAGGTAGCCGTGCGCGATGGTCGTGCCGAACGGCCCGGTGGCGGCCTTCTCCGGGTCGACGTGGATCCACTGGTGGTCGCCGGTGGCGTCGGCGAACCGGTCGATCCGTCGCTGGTCGATCTCGAACCAGTCGCCGGGGCCGAGTTCCTCGCCCACCGCGTCCCGCAGGTCGTCGGGCGAAGCGAACACCCGGGGCTCTGCCATGTCCGTTGCCTCCCTTGATGACGGCGGTTCCCTGGGCGGAGGCACGCGGCCACCGCCCGCGCCGCGTCCCGGCGAGCGTCCTCCCGCAGGGGCAGACTAAGCGCTTGCTCAGGATGCGGAGCGCACCACCGCCTGTCAACGCGTGTCCGACACCCGTCCGGTTAGGCTGACTGGCGTGCCTCAGCTTCCGTACAAGGTCCACGAACTCACGGTCGGCCAGCTCTCCGCCCGCAGCGGCGCCGCGGTCTCCGCGCTGCACTTCTACGAGTCCAAGGGGCTGATCAGCAGCACCCGGACGGCGGGCAACCAGCGCCGCTACACCCGGGACGCGCTGCGCCGGGTCGCCTTCGTGCGGGCCGCCCAGCGGGTCGGCATCCCGCTCGCCGTCATCCGCGAGGCGCTGGCCGAACTCCCCGAGGAACGCACCCCCACCCGCGACGACTGGGCCCGGCTCTCCGAGGTCTGGCGCGCGGAGCTGGAGGAGCGCATCGACCAGCTCCTCGAACTGCGCGACAAGCTGACCGAGTGCATCGGCTGCGGCTGCCTGTCGCTGAGCACCTGCGCGCTCACCAACCCGTACGACCGGCTCGGCCTCCAGGGACCGGGCGCCCGCAAACTGCGCGTGGACTGCGGCGCGCAGGAGGCCGGGGATGCCGGGGACGCCGGACGGCCCGCGGACGGTGACGACACGGGCGCGGGGAAGGCCGGGGCGGACGCGGCCAGGGTGGTGAACGCCCAGGGTGTGGGGCGGCCCCGCCGTACGACCGCCCGCGCGCGGGACGCCGGTGGGCGCCGAGCGCCGGAGAAGACGCCGGAGGCGGCGGAGCCCTGCTGCGGGGACACCGACGGCTGCGTCCCGGTGGGCGCCGACCCCGGGTGTGACGAGTAAGGCGCCGGCTCCGGGGGCGACGAGTAAGGCCGCGTACCCGTCGTGCCGTATGGGCGCCTTGAGTGACGTGCCGGTGTGGCCGCCCGCCTCGTCACACGGGGCCGGTGGGGCGACGCACCCGTAGGCCGTCCGCCTCACTCCGCGGCAGGTGGAGCGGTGTGCCCGTCCGCCCCACCGCGCGCCATGCCCCGCGGCGCCGCCTGCCTCACCACACGGCCGGCTTGCGCCCCGCCCAGGGCCGCGCCTCCTCCAACTGGGCGGAGAGCGAGATCAGGGTGCCCTCCTCGCCGTACCGCCCGGCCAGCATCACGCCGATCGGCAACCCGGCGTCGTTCCAGTGCAGCGGGACGTTGACGGCGGGCTGGCCGGTCGCGTTGTAGAGCGGGGTGAACGGCGTGAACGCCCCGACCGCGGCGAATTCGGCGCGCGGATCGGCGTCATCGCGCAACGCGCCCACCGCCGGCGGGGGCGTGGCCACGGTCGGCGAGAGGATCACGTCGTACCCGGTGCCGTGCGGCATCAGCCCGTCCGCGATCAGTTGCGCCAGCGCCCGGAACTCGTACAGCGAGCGCGCGACGTCCGTGCCCGGCACTTGGGCGCCCCGGGTCCGCAGGTAGCGGGTCAGCGGCATGAGCTGTGCCTCGGCCTCCGGCGGCAGCGGGCGGAGGGCGGCCATCACCGACCAGACACGGGTGAAGGCGTAGCGGACGCCGTCGGTGGCGGGCAGCGCCGGCTCCTCCACCTTGTGGCCCAGCTCGGTCAGCAGCGCGGCGGTCTCCTGGACGGCGGCGCGGCAGTCGGGGTGTACCTCGATGCCGGGCACCGGCGCGTTCGTGACGCAGGCGACGCGCAGCCGGCCGGGGGCGCGCCGGGCGTAGGAGACGAACGTTTCGCCGGGCGGCAGCGCGGGCGCGGCGTACGCGTCCCCGGGCATCGGACCGGCCATCGCGTCCAGGAGCGCGGCGGCGTCCGCGACCGTGCGGGCGAGCGGCCCCGAGGTGACCAGGCCCGTGATGTCGTGCAGGAGTGGACCACCGCTGACCCGGCCGCGGCTCGGCTTGATGCCGAACAGGCCGCACACCGAGGCGGGGATGCGGATCGACCCGCCGCCGTCGCTGGCGTGGGCGATCGGCGCCAGCCCGCCCGCGACCGCGGCGGCGGCCCCACCGCTGGACCCGCCGGCCGAAAGCTCCAGGTCCCAGGGGGTGCGGGCGGGCGGCGCGAGGGCGTTCTCGGTGTAACAGGGCAGGCCGAACTCGGGGGTGTTGGTCTTGCCGAGCAGGATCGTGCCGGCCTCGCGCAGCTTGGTGACGACGTGGTCGTCCACCAGCGCGATGGACTCGGCCAGCATCCGCGACCCCATGGTGCAGCGCACGCCCGCGACGTTGTGGAGGTCCTTGACCGGTACGGGAACGCCGTGCAGGGCGGGCAGCGCGCGGCCCGTGCGGCGGGCGGCGGCGGCCTCGTCCTCCGCCGCCTCGGCCTGCTTGCGCGCGATCTCGGGGGTGACGGTGAGGAACGCGCCGAGCGTGCCGTCCAGCCGATCGATCCGCGTCAGGTAGTGCTCGGTCAGTTCCACGGGGGAGATCTCCCCGGACCGGATGCCCTCGGCCTGTTCCAGCGCGGAAAGGTCGTGCAACTGGGCCATGGATGTCCGCCTCTCGGTTCGCCGTTCCCTGCTGCTCTTGAGAGTTCGGGAACAGTTGTTTCAGGCGGTGGGCGGGCGCGTAAAGGGCGGACGCCGACGGGACCGGCGCCGGGGGACGAAGAACCGACCGGCCACAGGGGGGCGGGGGTGCGACCGGTCACCGGAGGCGGGCATCCGGCCGGCCGCCGGAAGCGGCGGCGGGTACGCGGAAGGGCGAGGGGCGGCCGGGCCGGCCCGTCGTGGGCGGCCCCGGGTGGCCGCTCCCTCGCCCCCGGTCGCTCACGCCGCCGCGTAGACGCGTCCGGTACGGACTCCCCGCGCGGCTCGCAGGGCCTCGGACGTGAGGATGGAGACGGGGGCCACGATCCCGCAGTCCTGGCACACCGGTCCGGCCATCGGGTAGCGCTCCAGCTCCTCGCGCCAGACGAACCGCGTCCCGCCGCAGACCGGGCAGTCGGAGCGGCACCCGCCCGCCTCCATGGCCTCGATCATGCTGCGCAGCACCATCGGCAGGGGCGCGGACGGATGCCGGTCCGGCGCCTCGCAGGGCACGATGTCGCAGCCGCCCCACGTCCGGCGGTGCCAGTCGTCGAGCGCGCTGGGCTGCCGGATGCCGTCGTGCTTCTCACGCCGGCGGCGGGCGGCGAACTCCTCCTCGTAGGCGAGCCACACGGCCCGCGCTTCCTCCAACTCGTCGAGGGCGGCCATCAGCCGCTCCGGATCCGGGTCGCGGTCTTGGGTCGCGATACCCGCTCGGGTGCACAGGTGGTGCCACGTGGCCCGGTGCCCGTAGGGCGCGAAGCGTTCGAGGCATTTGCGCAGGGCCGTCCGCCGCTGGGTGGCGACGAGACGGGGATTGCGGACCTGTTGTGCGAGAGCTCTGAAACCGGCCAATTCATCCCACCTCCGTGGGGAGGAACACGACTGGACATGGAATGGACGTAGCGGACCGCCGCCCGGATCCATCGAACTGTCTTGCGGACCGGCGGGAGTGCTCCTCGCCCCCGCGGCCCACCAGGCCGGCGACGTGCCCACCGCGCCACCTCACCCCGTCCGGATCCTTGCGGCGGTCCATCCGCCCCGAGTTACCCGCCTACCCGAAGTCAGGCACTCCAGTGGTGCGCGTCGCGGTACGCGTGTGCGCCGGTCCAGCGCGAACCGGACGCGTACGCTCCGGCGCGGAGGAGGGCCCCGGCGCGTGCGTACGCCCGCCGGATCGCGTGCGGGGGTGCGCCCTGCCGTGCGCGCCCTCCGGGGGCACGCCTCGCGCACGTCCGTGCGGAGCCCGCGCGAGGCCGGGCGCCGGATGACGACGGCCCTGCGGGGCCGGGCGCCGGGCGACGTCGGAGCCATGGGGCCGTCGGCACCGGCCCCGCTCCCACTCGGACGGACAAGGGCCGCCGACGGCCGATCAGGACCACCGCGTCCTGAAACGGGCGGAGCCGACCCACCTCACGCCATGGCCACCCGCCCCGCCGACAGGACGACGCGGGCCAGTTCCTCGTGGCAGATGTCGCTGTGCGCCCCGGCGGGGGGTACGCCGCGCCGGACGACCGAGGAGGCGTCCACGCTCACGCACCCGGAGCCCGGCACGGCGGCACCCAGCTCGATCCGCTGCGTGCCGTCCACCGCCTGGATGCCGCTGAAGCCGACGGCGCCCCAGCGGTCGAACAGCCCCAGGAAGCTCGACGAGTCCCCCGCCAGCTTCGACGCCAGCGGGTACATCGTGCTCAGCGCCATGTCGTGCTCGGAGTGGCAGGCCACCAGCGGGCCGTCGATCCGGCGCTGGACGCCGCTCAGCGCGCCCCCGCGGTCCTGGTCGTGCGGCAGCTTCGACGCGAACGCGTAGTGCGAGAACGCCCCTTGCAGCAGGGTCACGGACTTCACCGTCGTCACGCCCTCGGGCAGCCCGCGCAGCGCGTACGACACCAGGCGCCCGCCGAAACTGTGCCCCACCAGGTGCACCCGCAGCGCGGGCGCGTCGGCCGCCAGCCGACCCAGCACCGGACCCAGGCCCAACTGCCCCACGACCCCCGCCCGGCGCTTCATGCCGTAGTAACTGGCCTGCCGCAGCACTTCCTTGGCGCCGTTCCAGAGCCGCTTGAGCCCGTCACCGAACAGTTCCTGCCTGCCCTCCAGCCGCTCCAGCGCGCTGGTGAAGACCTCGTACACCTTCTCCGGGTCGTCGGTGAGCATCGCGGGGGTGCGGTCGCCGGTGTCCTCGGCCAGCCGCTGGGCCGCGCTGTTCTGCCGGACGGAGACCAGGTCGCGTACCAGGCGGGCGTACTCGTCGAAGGGGGAGTGGGCCGCCGGCCGATCGCGCAGCAGTTGCCCGAGCCGTTCGAGCGTCAGCTCCCGCCCCGGGAAGACGCGGGCGAGCGCCTGCTTCATGGCGTCGTCCAGGAACGCCTCGTCGTCCACGGCCCGGGCGGACGACGGGAAGTCCGGGATCGGCTCGTCCGTGAACCGCAGTGCGGGCCAGATGACGCCCACATAGCCCAGGCGCACGTCCGCCCCCAGGAGGCCGGGGAACGGCGCGAAGAACCGCTTGTAGAGCCGGGTGGCCATGGACCGGTCGTTGTTCCAGCCGTGTGCGAAGACCACGAGGTCGGTGAGCCGCTGCTGCGGCACCTGTCGCACCATCTCGTCCCGCTGCCGCGCGTCGGCGTCGCCGTCCGCGTCGAAGGTCAGCTCCCAGTACGGCTGTACGCCGACGTCCGCGGCGTCCTTGCCGGTCGGGCTCGTGCTGTCCGCCATGACATCCCCTCGGGCCGCTGCGTCCTGCGGGCGCTCCCGCAGCCGCATCGTCCTGCGGGGGACCCGGACCGGCCATACGACGCGCGAGCCATTTCGGGAGGGGGACGGAGCCCGTCCCATCACTCCGGAAACTGGACGGACCCCGCCCCGTCACCTCGGAAACCCCTTGCGCCGCGGCACACCGCTGGGAGGGCGACCCGACCGGCGCGGCAGGCGCGCGCCCCGCACCGCGCTGCGTATCGTCACCCGACGGAAAGCTGTCGCAGCCCGCCCCCACCGCCGCGCGCCCGGTGGCGTACGGCCCGGTGACGACGCGAAAGGCCGGACCGATGACGGAGTGGACCTGGGAGTACGAGGGGTACGACCCGGACCGCGAGCGCCTGCGCGAGGCCCTGTGCACCCTGGGCAACGGCTATCTGGCCACCCGGGGCGCGGCGCCCGAGACCACGGCCGGGCCGGTGCACTACCCCGGCACCTACGTCGCCGGCTGCTACAACCGCCTGCGCTCGGAGGTGTCCGGCCGCCGGGTGGAGAACGAGGACCTGGTCAACCTCCCCAACTGGCTCCCCTTCCGCTTCCGCGTCCGCACGGGGGACGGACCGAAGGACGGATCGCAGGACGGGCCGGAGGCCGCATCGCAGGACGGACCGGAGGACGCCCCCTGGTTCCGCCCCGGCGACGGCTCGCTCCTCTCCTCCCGCCAGGTCCTGGACCTGCGCGGCGGCACCCTGACCCGGCACCTGCGCATCCGGACGACGGGGAGCGGCGTCCTACGGGTGCGCCAGACGCGCCTGGTGCACATGGGGGACCCGCACCTGGCCGCGCTGTCGACCGAGTTCACCGCCGAGGGGTGGTCCGGCACGGTGGAGATCGAGTCGGCGCTCGACGGCGACGTCACCAACGCCGGCGTCGCCCGCTACAGCGCCCTGGCCAAGCACCACCTCGTCCGCATGCACACCGGAATGGTGCACCCCGCGGCAGAGACCCCCGACGGGCCCGGCCCGGAGTCTCCCGACGTCCCCGGCAGGGAGTCCGGCGTTCGGCCGGTCCGGGAGTCTTCCGGTGGCCCCGGTCCGGAGTCTCCCGTTCGCCTTCGCCCGGAGACCTCGGGACGCGGCTCCGGCGCCGGGGAGCACGCGGCCCCGCCCCCCGACACCCTCTGGCTGCGCTGCCGCACCTCCACCTCCGACGTCCGGATCGCGCTCGCCGCCCGCACCCGGGTCACCACCGGCACGGCCGCCGATCAGCGGACGCTGCTGCGCCCCAAGAGCGCCGTGCACCGGCTCACCGTGCCCCTGGAAGCGGACACACCGGTCGTCGTGGACAAGACCGTGGCGCTGCACACCTCCCGCGACCCGGCGATCAGCGACCCGTCCCAGGCCGCCCTGGACGCGGTCGACCGGGCGCCCGGCTTCGGCGACCTGCTCGCCGGCCACCGGGCCGCCTGGGAACGCCTGTGGCGCCGCGCGGACCTGGAGGTCCCCGGCGCGGCGGGCCGCATCCTGCGGCTGCACATCTTCCACGTCCTGCAGACGCTCTCCCCGCACACCGCCGAACTGGACGTCGGGGTACCGGCCCGCGGGCTGCACGGCGAGGCGTACCGGGGACACGTCTTCTGGGACGAACTGTTCGTCCTGCCGTACCTGAACCTGCGGTTCCCGGAAGTCTCCCGCGCCCTGCTGAACTACCGGTACCGGCGCCTGCCGCGCGCCTGCCGCGCCGCCCGCGACGCGGGCCGGGCCGGCGCCATGTACCCGTGGCAGAGCGGCAGCGACGGCCGCGAGGAGACGCAGACCCTGCACCTGAACCCGCGCTCCGGCCGCTGGCTGCCCGACCACACCCGGCTCCAGCACCACGTGGGATCCGCGGTGGCCTACAACGTGTGGCGCTACTGCGAGGCCAGCGGCGACACGGAGTACCTGCACACCAAGGGCGCCGAGATGCTCACGCAGATCGCCCGCTTCTGGGCGGACAGCGCCGTCCCGGAGCCCGGAACGGGCCGCTACCGCATCACGGGGGTCGTCGGCCCGGACGAGTACCACGACGCATACCCGGACGCGACCCGGCCCGGGCTGGACGACAACGCGTACACCAACGTCACCGCGGCCTGGGTGCTGGCCCGGGCGCTCGACCTGGCCCGCGGCCTCCCCGTCCCGCGCCGCGCCGACCTCTTCGCCCAGATCGGCCTCGACGCGGACGAACTCGACCGCTGGGAAGCGGTGTCGCGCGGCCTGCGAGTGCCCTTCCACGCCGGGGTGGTCAGCCAGTTCGAGGGGTACGGGGACCTGGCCGAGCTGGACTGGGACGCGTACCGCGAGCGCTACGGCGACATCCGCCGGCTGGACCGCATCCTGGAGGGCGAGGGCGACACCCCCAACCGCTACCAGGTGTCCAAACAGGCCGACGTCCTGATGCTCGGCTACCTCTTCTCGCCCCGCGAACTGGCCGGTCTCTTCGACCGGCTGGGCTACACCATGGACGACGACCTGTGGCGCGCCACCGTCGAGTACTACCTGCGGCGCACCAGCCACGGTTCGACGCTGAGCGGACTGGTGCACGGCTGGGTACTGGCCCGTGCCCGGCGCCGCGAGGCGTGGCGGTACTGCCTGGAGGCGCTGACCGGCGACGTGGCCGACGTCCAGGGCGGCACCACGGCCGAGGGCATCCACCTCGGCGCCATGGCCGGCACGCTCGACCTCGTCCAACGCGGGCTGACGGGCCTGGAGACCCGCGAGGACGCCCTCTGGTTCGACCCCGCCCCGCTGCCCCAGCTCTCCGGCTTCGGCTACCGGCTCCGCTATCGCGGCCACTGGGACGTCGGCGTGCGCATCGGCGACGGCCGGTTGCGCCTGACCGTCCCGTCGTCCGAACAGCGCCCGATCCGCGCGGTGCTGACCGGTCGGCCGGTGCTGGTCCGGCCGGGGGAGAGCGAAGAGGTGGGGCTGGTGGGGGAGTCGGCGGCGCGGGGGGTGGGATGGGTGGAGGGGGCGGGGGACGTGCCTTCGGACGCGGCTTCGGACGCGGATTCGAACGCGGTGCCGGATGCGGCTCCGGACGTGTCGTCGGCGGGTGGTTGAGGCTTGGGGAGCGGCAGCGTACGGGCTCCTCTCAATTTCTTTTATCAGACGCGTCGTCACACTTACCTGAAAGTAAGTGGTGAGAGAAAAGTTCGTACTTGATCGACGAAATGCGGTGAGCGAGTCTGGGGAGGTGCACCGGTGCAGGGCCGCTGGGAACGGCCCGCCGCCGCGGCCGGCGTGAGTGGGAACACGCCTTGAGGCCGCGGGCGCACGGTGTGCGATGTATGGGGTGAAGTAAGGGAAGACGCGTATCGGCCCGGGCCTGTTGTCCGACCCGGGTCGATCGCGATCGGAATTCCGGCGACCGGCGGGGGAGTCGCCGGGGTCCGATGCCGGCGCACCACGCCGCGATTCCCGCGCGCGCCGCGATTCCGGTGCGCCCTCATTCCGGCGTTCGGTTCGGTCATTCCCGCGTACGGTCGGTCAATTCGCGCGCCGTTACTCCGACGGGTCGCCCCCGCGCACGTCCGCGTCCCCGCAAGCCGGTGCGGTGTTCACGCGGACAGACGGCCGGTGTCGTTCTCGTCCGCGCTTTCCGCCGCCGTTTGCCGGTTCATGTGCTCCTGGCCCCATAAGGCCAGGGGGCGCAGGCTGTCGAAAAGGCGCATCCCATAAGGGGTGAGGGAGTACTCCACCTTCAGCACGGTCTGCGGGTAGACCTCGCGGTGCACGACGCCGGCCGACACCAGCTCGCGCAAATGCGTGATCAGTACCTTCTCGCTGATGCCGGGGAGGAGTTGGCGCAGTTGCCCGAAGCGGCGTGGCTCGCTGTGCAACGCCCAGAGAATCAGGGACTTCCACTTGCCCCCGACCACGTCCATGGCCGCGTCCAGTCCGCAGGTGTACCGCCGGCTCGCCATCTCTTCTTCCTCCTTCGGCGACGACACGCGTCGGCGGGGAGCACGCGCACGCTCGGAACCGTCGCCTGCCGGAACCGTCGCCTGCCGGAACCTTCGCGTGCCGGATCCGTCGCCCGCCGGGTCCGTCGCTTGTCAGGCGCCGTCGCCTGCCAGGGCCTTGATGATACATACGTACCACGCTGCTTCCACCGTAGCCGCCGTCCCGGATCTTTCGGACACCTCGCCGTTCTCCGGGGCCGACGGGGCCGTGTGGACGGGGACTTCCGCGTGCGCGCGTGTCCGCGGGAACCGGACGGCCCCGGCCCGGCGACCGGGCCGGGGCCGTCCGGCGAAGGGGAAGCCGAGGGAGCGGGCAGGCGCGGTGAGCGGATTACTCCGCGATGTCCTCGCCGCTGAGCACGTCCACCAGCAGGGAGAAACCATCGCCGCCGCGGCCGGCGTCGATGGCCCGCTGCGCGGTCGCCTTGGCGGCCTTGAGCATGCCCACGTCCAGGCCCCGGCCCTCGGCCGCGTGCATGATGTGGTCCATCGACGCGGCGTTGGACCGGATGCTGGACTGGTCGCCCGGGTAGCGGCGCTCGTCCACCTGGGAAGCCAGGACGGCCATGATGTCGGGGATGATCCCGACGACGCCCTTGGCATGCGGCAGCAGGTCGGTCGCGGTGATGCCCTCGGCGCGGGCCAGCGCGAGCGCGTGCACGTAACCGCTCATCGCCGTCCAGTAGATGTCCAGCAGCGCCACATCGAACGCCGCCGCCCGCCCCGGGTCGGTACCCAGGTGGGTGGCGGCACCGCCCAGACTGGCCAGCGCGGGCTGATGCGCCCGGAAGACCTCCTCGGGGCCGCTGTAGAGGATGGAGGCGGCGGGACTGCCGATCGTGACGGTCGGGGTCATGATCGAGCCGTCGAGATAGTCGATGCCCTTTACCGAAGCCCAGGCGGCGACCTCACGGGACCGCTCCGGAGTGTCGGCGGTCAGATTGACCACGGTCTTCCCCTTGAGGTTCTCGGCCACCGGCTCCAAAATCGCCCGCACCGCGTCGTAGTTGAGCACGCACAGGATGATCAGCGGGCTCGCCGCCACCGCGTCGGCGACGGATCCGGCGCGGACCGCGCCCTTTTCCACCAGTTCCGCGCCCTTGCCGGCGGAACGGTTCCACACGGTCGTGGGGTGACCGTTGGCGAGAAAAGCACCGGCCAGCGCCTGCCCCATCGGGCCCAATCCGATAACGGTGACAGGGGAGTTGGAGTTGTCGTTATTCGCGTTCGTCATGCCGGTTACGCTAAACCTTCACGTTGACGGAAGAGTCAACTGACTGTGGCGAGGATCACATGCGTATCGGAGAATTCGCCCGCCGAGCCGGGATCAGTGAACGGGCCCTGCGTTACTACGAAGAACAGGGATTGTTACGCCCCCGTCGGCGTCCCAGCGGATATCGCGAGTACGAGGAAACCGACATGGTCGCCGTACGCCGAATCCGCACGCTGCTGGCCGCCGGATTGGGCACCGGCACCATTGCCGAGATCTTGCCGTGCATGCTCGACGTCGAGGCCTCGGAGGTGCCTTCCTGCCCGGAGCTGGCGGAGGTCCTGGTGGAGGAACGGGAGCGCATCAACGAGTCGATCGACGAGCTCATGGCGGCGCGCTCGGTGCTGGACGCCATCATCAGCGCCTCCCTTGAGCCGGTGACCGAGCGGCAGCACGCCGACCCGCCCGACGCGGCGCCGTCGGACGGCGCGGTGGCGGGCGCCCCGGCGCCCTCGGACGCGGTGTCGGTGGGCGCCCCGGCCTCGTCCCGGTAGCGGAGGCCCTGCGCGGGCAGGCTCGTCGGCTACAGATGCGTACGAGGATGCGGCGCGCGCGTCATCACGTCCTGGTCCCGCGCCCACGGAGCCCGCCCGGCCAGACCGAGGACATCGACCGGGTGCACCCGTGCGCCCAGGTGTCCGAGCCCGGCGCGGACGCCCGCGGCGGCCCGAGCCCCGGCCTCCCGGACGGCCGCGTCCAGGGACCGGCCGTGCGCGAGCAGACCGGCGGTAAGGGCGGAATGGGCGCAGCCCACGCCGTGTTCGGCCGCGTTGTCGTGGCGCTCGCCGGCCAGGTGGGCGTGCTGCCGGCCGTCGAAGAACCAGTCGCCGTTCTCGTCGGGCCCCGGGGTGATCACCACCGTCGGGGCCCCCAACCGCGCGAGCGCCTCGGCCAGCTCGCGCCGCGAACGTCCGGCCTCGTCCGCGCCGGCCAGCAGTCCCGCCTCGCGGCGGTTGGGCGTGATCACCACCGAGGACGGGAGCAGGTCCCGGGCCACGGCCTCGACCATGTCGGTGCCCGCCGACAGCCAGGAGCCGGAGGCCGTCACCATGACCGGATCCACGACCACGGGCACCCCGCGGGCGGCGAAGGCGGCCAACTCGGGCGCGAGGGCCGCGAGCAACTCCGGGCTCCAGGTCGTCCCCACCTTGACCGCGGCGATCGGCAGGTCATCGCGGACGGCGCGCAACTGGGCCGTCACCGCTTCCACGGGCACGGTCCACCGGCCCGTCACCCCCTCGGTGTTCTGCGCGGTGACCCCGACCACGACGGTGGCCGCGTAACAGCCCACCGAGGCGAAGGCCTTGATGTCCCCCTGGATTCCCGCGCCCCCGCTGGAGTCGCTGGAACCGATGGTCAGGCAGACCGGAACGTCGGCTGCCATCCGTGCTCCCTTCCGAAGCGGTCGTGTGCCATGGCTCCCGTCGATCGACCGGCGGAACCGGCCATCACCGAGCCGTCACCGAGCCATCAGCGGGCTGTCGGCGGGCGGAGCCGGGCCGGGGCCGCTGCGGGGTCGTCCTCCCGCCCGGCCCGGGGCCCGGCCGGCCGTTGCCTCAGCCGATGACGGTCCGTTCCCCGCTGCGTCCGAGGACCCGCTCGACCGCCGCGTCCAGATGGGCGTAGATCTCCGCGGGGTCGTCGAACCAGATGAATTCGACGTTCGCCTGGTTCTCCAGTCCGGTGACGAGGAAGGTGTGTTTCCGTTCCTTCTCCAGCATCAGGATCATGGGTTTGCGCAGGGCGCTCGCCCAGCCGATCTCGACGTGGGTGCCCGGGGAGGCGGGCACCCCGGGGAAGGCGATGAACAGGTCGGAACGGCTGATCTCGTCGTAGTCCCGCTTGGTGGCCTCGGCCGCGGTGAGGAATTCCGCGCCCCACGCCTCGCGGCGGTGCGCGTTGTGCACCGTGGCGCCGCGTTTCTCGAAGTGCTCGATGAGCCGGTGGAACTTGAGCCGGTCGGATTCCGACATCAAGCCGGTCTTCGGATCGACGAGTTGGAAGAAGGGGCCCCCGACGAAGACTTCGCGAAGGGCGGTGGGGGTGGTGATGGGGCTGTTCTGGGTCACGCTGTCCTCCGTTGGGTGGAAATCGCGCCGGGATGGGGCGGATGGGCGGGGCCGGGGGTTCGAGGGCCGGGGTTCGGGGGTTCGGTGGCCGATGGTGAAGGCCGTTGGCGGAAAGCGGTGGGACGGGACTTCGGGGAAGGCAATCAGGGGCGACGTGGGAATGGCGGGATTCCGGTGGAGGGCCGACGGCGAGAACCCACGTCGTGGAAAGCGGATACCGCGCTCAGTCCACCTCCCGCCGCCGCGGGAAAAGCCTCAGGACCGGCAGTCCGCGAGCACCTCGGCGAAGTGCTGGGGCCAGCGGATGGCCAGTGCCCGGCGGTGCAGGCCGGGGAGGACGGCCGCCACCTCCGGCGCCCGTCCGGTGCCGTGGCGCACCTGCCGGTAGCACTCGAAGAGCCCGATGACGTCTCGCCAGTAAGGCGGCAGGTCCAGCCGCTCCAGCGCGGAGGAGGACAGGCGTACGGAGTCGGAGCGCAACCGGGCCTCCCAGCTCAGGACCTGCTGGATGTACGGCCAGTTGTCCCGCTTCGGCATGGCCGGAAAGGGGATGGCCGGCACCTTGCCTTCCGCCGCCTCGGCCAGCACCCGGGCGGCCCGTTCCACGTCCGAGTCGTAGACGTGGACGGAGCCGACGTGGTGGCTGTACGTGCCGACGTCCACGCCAAGTTCGCGGGCCATCACCTCTTGGAGGAAGGTGAAGGAGAAGACGTCGCTCACCATGCCCCGGAAGGCGTCATTGGCCCGCATGAATCCGACCGCGCACAGCTTCCCTTCCCGGATCATGAATTGCAGGGCCAGGGTGCAGGCGACGTCGATGTTGCCGGGGACGGTCAATTCGCGGGGGGTGAAGATCTGCATCACCGCGCGTTTGCTGTCCGGGTCCTCGCGCAGCGTGCGCAGTACGCTCTGCCATTGGTCGAGGCCGTCCGGTGGATGCCGGAAGATGCGGGGGCCGTACGCCGTGCCCTGCAAAGTGCGGCCGTCCTGTGAGTAATGGGCGATGCTCGACGCGTAATAGCCGATGAAATCCAGCTCGTTCGTCCCGGAGAGGTACCAGAGCGCCTCGGCGAAGTTGAAGACGAGGTTCGCCTTGCGGGTGGGCAGGCAGACGTGGCGCTGGACGGGGGAACGCAGGCCGAATCCCACGCCGATGCGCTCGCGGCTCTTGAATCCCCTCGGCGCGTTGCGGTATTCGGCGTTCTCGAACGTCTCCCGCAACTGGGCGAGGTAGGCGTCCTGGAAACCGGGGTACAGGGGCGTGTTCATGGGGTGCTCCTCGGTGCGGGAACGTCGCGGTGCGCCTGCTGCCGGGCACAGGCGTCCACGGCGGCTTTCAGGTGCTCCGGTGACAGGGGGAGGTGGTTCAGGGCGGGGGTCCAGTCCGGTACGGCCGCGCATATGGCGGCGGCCACCGCCGCCGCGGCGGCGGAGGTCCCGGCCTCGCCGATGCCTTTGGCCCCGAGGGGGTTGTACGGCGTCCTGGCCGTGGGGGGAGCCGGGGGCAGCAGCTCCACCTCGATGTCGGGCACGTCGGCCGCCAGCGGGAGCAGGTACTCCTCCAGCCCCTTGACCAGCGGCATCTCCCGCTCGTCGTAACGGATCTCCTCCAGCAGCGCGGCGCCGACCCCTTGGACGAGGCCGCCCGCGAGCTGACCGCGGACCACCCGCTCGTCCATGACCCGCCCGGCGTCGCACGAGATGGCCAGCCGCTCGACCCGGACCAGGTACAGCTCCGGGTCCACCGCCACCGAGCAGGTCACGGCGCCGTAGGGGTAGGTGTGCGCGTCGGCGTCGTACCGGCCGACCGCCCGCAGGCCGGCGCCACCCCCGCGCGCGACCCCGTCGAGATCGAGCGGAACGGGCGAGCGCCCGGTGTCCGCGTCCTCTTCCGGACCGGCCTGCCCTTCCGCGCCGGTCCGTCCTTCCGCGCCGGCCGTCTCTTCCGTGTGGGCCTGTCCTCCCGAGCCGGTCTTCCCTCCCGTGCGGGCCGTCTTCCCCTCGCGGGCCCCGGCCTCCCCCTCGTCCCACTCCGCCACCCGGCTCCGCAGCGCGACGCAGGCCGCCCGCACGGCGTTGCCGGTGTGCGTCAGAGTGCGGCTGGCGAAGGTACCGGGGCCCATGGCGCCCGATTCGTGGTCGCCGAGGACGATCTCGACGCGGTCCCGCGTGGTGCCCAGGGCGGTGGCCGCCACGTGGGCCAGCGTCGTGTGGTGGCTCTGCCCGGAGGGCGCGGCGGCGGCGTCGATCCGTACGGTGCCGTCCGGGCGCAGGGTGGCGACGGCGCGCTCGTCCCCGCCGAGCCCGGCCTTCTCGACGAAGGGGACGACCGCCGTCCCGCGCCGCAGCACGTCCTCGGGAGCGGGTGCCGGGTCGTCCGCCGCCGGGCGGACCGCCGGATCGCCCGCCGGATCGTCTGCCGGGCGGCCTGTCGGGCCGTCCGGAGCGCCGTCGTCCCGGGCGGTCTCCCCCGGACGTTCCCCACCGGCCCGGGAGAGGGCGCGTTCGTACGCGCCGAGGAAATCGCCGCTGTCGTAGTGCACCGGGCCCTCGTTGACGGTGCCGACGTCGTACGGCATGTCGGCGGTGGTCAGGAGGTTGCGGCGGCGCAGCTCCACCGGGTCCAGGCCCAGTTCGCCGGCGAGCATGTCCAGCAGGCGCTCGCGGACGAAGTTGGCCTCCAGCCTGCCGGGCGCGCGCAGCGGCCCGACCGGGGTCCGGCTGGTCAGCAGGCAGCGGGCCCGCGCACGGTAGCGGGGGACGCGGTACGGGCCCGGGAACATCGCGGTGGCCAGCAGGGGCTGGAGGGTGGTGAGCGGGCGGACGTACGCGCCGACGTCCGCGACGATCTCCACCCGGGCGCCCAGGAGACGCCCGTCCGGATCGGCCCGCAGCTGTGCCCGCCACACCATGCCGCGCGAGTGGTGGGCCGCGACGGCGTGCTCCGCCCGGTCCTCCAGCCACTTGACCGGCCGCCCGGCGCGCACCGCGAGCCAGGGGATCAGCAGGTCCTCCGGATGGATTTCGCCCTTGACGCCGAACGCCCCGCCCACGTCGCCGACGGGCAGGTCGATCCGGCGGGGGTCCAGGTCCAGGGCGCGGGCGAGCAGCTGCCGGTTGACCGGTGGGTGCTTGGTCACGCCGTGGACGGTGAGGCGGGGCGCGCCCGGATCCCAGTCGGCGAGCAGGCCGCGGGTCTCCATGGGCATGGCGGTCTGCCGGGGGAGGCGGAACGTGCGGGTGAGCACGACGGCGGCGGGGGCGTCCTCGGGCTCGGGGCCCGCGCTTTGGTGAACGGTGGCGCTCCAGCGCGGGTCGTCCTCGGCGAGGTGGGCCGTCCCGTGCTCGGGGCCGGCGAGCGGGGCGCGGGGGGCGCAGACGACGTCGACGAGTTCCGCGCCGTCCTCCGCGGCGGCGGCGGTCTCGGCCAGCACCACGGCCACCGGCTGGCCCGCGTACCGGATGTCCGTGGTGGCGAGGACGGGCTCCGGCGGGCCGGGGAGGTCCTGGTGGAGGTGGCGCATCGCCTCCGGGAGGTCGTCGGCGGTGTACGCGGCGACGACTCCGGCGTGGCGCAGGGCGCGCCGGGTGTCGACCCGCAGGAGGGCGGCGTGCGCGACGGGGCCGCGCACCACGCGCGCCCACAACTGCCCCGGCAGGTCGCGGGTGCCGACGAAGTCGCCGTGATCGGTGAGCAGGCGCTCGTCCTCCAGGCGCGGGACGTGCTCGGGAGGAGGCACGCCCGCCATCAGCCCACCGGCGGCGCGCGCCAGGCCCGGATAGCCGGTGCAGCGGCAGGTCACCTCGCTGATCCGGCGGCGTACCTCGAAGGCGTCGTCGCCGGGGACGACGCTCGCGCCGGCCCGGCGCGCGGCGTCCTCCAGCACCGTCACGAACGCGGGGGAGCAGTACCCGCACTGGAGCGCCGAGGCCGCGCTCAGCCACGCGCGCACGCCGGCGAGGGCGGGGTCGGCGGAGCGCGCGGTGCGGATCTTCGCGCCGTGGCACTGGGCGGCCAGGACGAGGCAGGAGCGGACCGGCCGGTCGTCGAGCAGCACCGTGCAGACCCCGCACTGGCCCTGGTCGCACCCGGCGCCGACCGGGCGGCCGAGCCCGGCGAGCCAGGCGGCGAGGCTGTCGCGGGGCTCGGCGGGCCGGCCGTGGCTTTCCCCGTCGACCTCGCAGGAGACCTCCGCGCGGGCGCCGGCGCTCGCGCCGGAATCGGATCGAGACATGTTTCCCCCATGAGAACCGCACCGCGGTCCTGCTCCGCGCCGCGTTCCTCCCCGTGAGGAAGCAGTGCCTGCCGGCGGCTTCGAACCGGCAGCGTCAAGAGCAGACAGCGGCTTCGCACCGGACGCGACTTCGGGCCAGAAGAAAGGGCAAAAGGCCGTCGGCCTGTTCCGGTACTGGTGCTCAATACCCCTCGCCGGACCGGGCAAACTGCCGCATGCCCGACTGCTCGATATTGGCCATTCCAGCCCGTATTTCTAGAGAAATTGGACCCATCAAACGGCTCAATTGATCAAGGTATTGAATTTTTGACCGCTTTCTGGACGGTGCGGCGGACCGCGGGTTACCGTTTTGCAGGTCCAACGGCCTGTGACCAGGGAGTATCTGGCACGTCGCGCCAGATGGGCACTGTTTGCCGGAGCGTCACTCCCGCCGCCGACCGCGGCTCCTCAGGGCGTGGTGCATTCATATTTTTATTTGTCCTTCCCCGCGCGCGCCGGAACAATGTACGGCACCCAGACGCAACAAGAGGAAAGGCCGCTCAGGTGCCCCGTAGAGAAACCCGGAGAAATTCCCCCGCCGCCTGGCCCCTGTTCGGGGCGATGTCGGTGGACGCGCTGGGCACCGGCCTGTATGTGCCGCTGTCCCTGCTGTACTTCCTGCACGCCACGGACGTCGGGCTGGCCCTCATCGGCACGCTCGTCAGCACGGCGACCGCGCTCACCCTCCCCGTCCCCCTGCTGGCCGGCCGCGCCGCCGACCGGTTCGGCGCCCGCCCCGTCGTCATCACCGGGCAGCTCGTCCAGGCCGCCGGCTTCTTCCTGTACCTCGGGGTCTCCGGCCCGGTCTCCCTCGTGGTGGCCGTGCTCGTGGAAGGGATCGGGGCGCGCGTGTACTGGTCCTCGATCTTCACCCTCATCGCGGAGATGGCCGACGGCGACACCACCGGCCGGGCCAAGGAGTGGTGGTTCGCCAGGGCCAGCATGATCCGGGCCGCGGGCATGGGCGCCGGCGGGATGCTGGCGGGCGCGGCCCTGGCCTGGGAGTCGACGCACGCGTACCACCTCCTGATCCTCGCCAACGGCGTGTCCTTCGCGGTGGCCGGGCTCCTCGTCCTGGCCTTCGTCCACGTGCGGCCCGCCGCCCGCGCCCACCCCCCGAACGCGGCGACGGCCGCCACCGAGGCCGGCGAGGCCACCGCGGCGTCCACGGCGTCCGCGGCGTCCACGGCATCCACGACGTCCTCAGCGTCCGCAACGGACGAGGGCGGGACGGCCGGACAAACAGGCGAGGAGACGAAACCCGCCACCGGCTACCGCGTCCTGCTGCGCGACCGGCCCTACCTCCGGCTGATCCTCGCCAACACCGCCTTCGCCATCTGCAGCACCTTCCTGGCCACCGCGCTCCCCGTGTACGTCACCCGAGGGCTGGACGTGGCCGGCTGGGTGGTCGGACCGCTGCTGGCCGTCAACACCGTCCTGCTCGCCACCACCCCGGCGCTCGTCAGCCGGTTCGTCCGGCGCCACCTGACGCGCGTGCGGGCGATGGCGCTGTCGGGCCTGTTCTGGACCCTGTGGTGCGCGGGATCGGCCGCGGCCCTCCTGGTGCCGCACGCCGTCCTGCCGGTGTTCCTGCTGCTGGTGCTGCTCTGCTACACCGCGGCCGAGCTGATCCACGAACCGGCGTCCAACTCCCTGGCCGCGGGCGCCGCGCCCCCGGCCGTGCGGGGCTCCTACCTCGCGGCCTTCCAGTACTCCTTCACCGTCGGCACCATCGTCTCCCCCGTCCTGTTCACCGTGCTCTTCAGTCAGCGCGCCGCGCTGCCTTGGATCGTCCTGGGCGCCGTCGCGCTGCTCGGCACCGCCCTGACGCTGCCGCTGGAACGGCGGCTGCCGCGCGCGGCGGTGACCGGCGAGGAGTACGCGCCGGCCGCGGGGGTCAAGGTGGCCGCCGGCGAGGCCGACTGACCACCCGCGGCCGTACGACACCGCCCGCTCGACCGCCGGAGGCGGCCATGCACGCAGCACCCTTCGCGTTCCACGCGGCCCACGACCTGACGGACGCGCTCGACGCGCTCGGCTCGTCACCGGGCGCCGCCGTCCTGGCCGGCGGGCTCAGCCTGGTGCCGGAACTGCGCGCCAGACGCCGGCGGGCCGCCCTGCTCGTGGACGTCAACCACGTCCCCGGGCTCGGCGGCGTCACCCTCGTCCCCGGGTGGCCGGGCGGCCCGCGGCCGGTGCTGCGCGCCGGCTGCACCGCCCGCCAGGCGGACGTCCTCGCGGTCGCGGACCGGCGCCCCGAACACGCGCTGCTGGCCGCCGCGCTGCGCACCATGGGCACCGAACTCGTCCGGCAGCGCGGCACCCTGGCCGGTGTCCTCGCGCACGCGGCGCCGGAGCTCCAGATGTCCGCGCTGTGCTCGGTGCTCGGCATCCGCGTCACCGTCCGCCGCGCCTCGGGTACGCACGACCGCGCGGCGCGCGACCTGTACGCCGACGCGGGCGCCGGGCCCGGCGAGCTGATCACCGCCGTCGAGGTCCCCGGCACGCGCCCCGGGGAGGGCTGGTCCTTCCTCCGGGCCGGACGGCGGACCGTCGGCGCCCACCTCGGCGGCGTGGCCGTGCGGCTCGCCCTCCACCCGGACGGCCGCTGCCGCGGCGTGCGGATCGCGCCGTTCGTCGCCGGGCACGACGGCGCGGAACTCGCCGAAGCGGGCGCCTCCTTGCGCTCCCACCCGGTGGACGAGCGGGCGGTGCGCCGGGTGGCCGACCTGGCCGCGCGGACCGTACGCACCCGGTCCGACGCGCTGGCCTCCGCCGACTACCGGCGCCACCTGGTCCGTGTCCTGGTCCGCCGGGCCCTCGTACAGGCCGTCGACCGCACGGTCAACCCCTCCGGAGAGAAGGTCTCTTGATGGTCGACTCCTTCGTGGAACAGTGCCGCCGCCACGCCGCCGGAGCCTGGCACGCCTACCAGCACCATCCGTGGATCGAGGCGATGGCCGAGGGCAGCCTCCCGGTCGAGAAGTTCGTCTCCTTCCAGGTCAACGACGCGCCCTACATCTCCGACCTGCACCGTTCGCTCGCCCTGGGGCTGGCGAAGGCCCCCACCGGCTCGTCCTGGTCCAAGGCCGCCGCCACCGTCCTGGACGACGTGTGGGTGCTCGGCGAGATCCGGGCGAAGGAGAAGATCCTCGCCGAACTGGGCGTCCAGGGGGAGCTGCGCATCGGGCCCGCCGCGTACATCCCGGCCCGCGAGGCGTACGCCAACCACCTGGTCCGCACCGCCCTGGAGGGGAGCATCGGGGACATCGCCTCGGCGCTGCTGCCGTGCGCGATGTTCACCGAGGTCATCGGGCGGCGGTTCGCGGGGGTGAGCATCGACGGGCCGCCCGCCTACCAGCGGTGGGCCGACATCTACGTGCAGCGCGCCGTGCACCGGATGGCCCAGGTGCACGCCGAGATGATGGAGACCGAGGCCGCCCGCACCGACGAGGCGGGCCGGGAGCGGATGAAACTCCTGTACCTGCGCAGTGTGCAGCATCAGGTGGACGTCTTCGACGCGGCCTGGAACCTCGACGTCCGCTGGCCCGGTGAGGGCCATGAGTGACCCCCGGAACGCGTCCGGCGTCCCCCGGGCCGTGGCCGCTCCACCCGTCCCCAAGGCCCTGACCGGCCCGCCTGCCCCAGAGTTTTTGACCGGTCCGGGCCTCCCCGAGGAAGCACCGCACTCCACCATGCTCGCGGCCGTCCTCGACGACATCGGCCGGCCGCTGGTCCTGGAGCGGCGCCCCCGCCCGGTCGCGGGCGCGGGGGAGGCGGTGATCCGGGTCCGGGCCGCGGGGCTGTGCCACACCGACCTGCACCTCGCGGCGGGGATCCCCACCGCGCCCCGGCTGCCGCTGGTGCTGGGCCACGAGATCGCGGGCGAGGTGGTGGAACTGGGGGAGGGGGCCGCCCGGAGCGCGGGGCTCGCCGTCGGGGACCGCGTCCTGGCGTACTACTACCAGGGGTGCGGCGTCTGCCGCCGCTGCGCGCGCGGCCTGGAGAACCTCTGCCCCACCCCGCTCGCCAAGTGGGGGTTCGACACCGACGGCGGCTTCGCCGAATACTTCCTGGCCGCCGCGCGCTGCCTGGTGCCCGTCCCCCCGGAGGTCTCCCTCGCCGAGGCGGCGGTGCTGGGGTGCTCGGGAACCACCGCGCTGCACGTCGTGCGGTCGGTGGCCAAGCTGCTGCCGGGCGAGGCGGTGGCGGTCGTCGGCGCGGGCGGGGTGGGGCTGGCGTGCGTCCAGGCGGCCGTGGCGCGCGGCGCCCGCGTCGTCGCCTTCGACCCGCGCCCGGCCGGCCGGGAGGCGGCCCTGCGGTACGGGGCGCTCGCGGCCGTCGATCCCTCGGACCCGCACCCGGTCGGCGCCATGCAGCGCGCCTCCCACATGGAGATCCACCGGTGCGACGTCGTGGTGGACACCGTCGGCAGTACCGAATCCCTCAATCTGGACGTCCTGCTGGCCGACCTCCAGGGTCGGGTGGCCGTCGTCGGGTACACCGGGCGGCCGGTGGCGCTGGACGTCTTCCCGCTGGTCTCCCGGGAGACGGCGGTGCTCGGCTCCGTGGGGGCCACGCTCGCCGACGCGCGGGAGGTGGTGAGGCTGGCCGCGGCCGGGGAACTCCGCGGCCTGATCGCCGCGGAGTACCCGCTCGACCGGATCAACGAGGCGCTGGACCGCCTGGCCCGGGGCGCGGTGACCGGCCGCCTGGTGATCGTCCCCTGAGCCCGGGGTGGCCGGCGGCCAGCAGCGCGCCGGCCACCTCCGCCAGCGGCCGGGCGTCCAAGGACGGCAGCACCAGATCCGCGGCCGAAAGGTCGAAATGCGCGGTCACCATATTCGGCACCGCCACACACCGGATTCCGGCGGCCAGGGCGGCCCGGATTCCGGCGGGACTGTCCTCGTACGCCAGGGCGTCCCCGGCCGCACAGCCGAGTTCCCGCAGCGCCGCGAGATAGGCGTCCGGAGCCGGTTTACGGGCGAGCCCCTCCGCCTTGCAGACGATGACGTCGAAGGAATCCGGACCGATTCCGGCACTGTCCATCCGCTGCCCGATCCACCAATCCGGCGCATTGGAGACGATGGCCGTGGCGAAACCGAGCCGACGGGCTTCCTCAAGATGCCGCACGGCACCCGGCCGGAGGATGAGGAGTTCGTCCCGCCAGCCGATCCGCCGACGTTCCACCGCTTCCCAGTCGACGGGCTCCGCGACGAGTTCCGCGAGCCGTTCCGTGGGCATGCACGGACCCCGTCCCGCTTCGATCTCGCAAAGCCAGTGGGCCAGGTCGAGTTCCTGACCGAACTCGGCGTACACCCGTTTCCAGGAAAGGAGCCCGGCCGTTTCGCTGTCGATGAGCAGACCGTCGAAGTCGTAGAGCACGGCACGCATGTCAGGCCCCTTTCCCCGTCTCGTCGACGCGCTCCCAAGAGGCCGTGCCGAGCGTCGGGTCGGCCCCGTGGAAGTCCTCGCTGACCTGGCGCCCCACGGGGACCGCCCGCCCTTCGTTGAGCAACCAGGTGCGTACCGTGCACGTCCGCCACCCCGCCCGCAGAAAGGGCTCCCGCGCGGCGATCAGCCGCGCCTCCTCGACGGATTCCGCGCCGATGACGAAGACCCCGCCGGCGTCGATGACGGGCCCTTCCGACGCGGAACAGCCCGGCTGCTCCTCGTCCTTGTCCCGGTCCGCGCGGAACGGGCCACCGGCGAACAGCCGCCCCTCGTCCTCCAGATCCAGCAGCCAATCGAGGTGGTCGAGCATCAGCTCACGGCCGCGTTCGGTCTCGACGTCGTACTGTGCCGTCGGCCGCATGAAAACGGCGAACAGCCGTACCCTTCCCATGCGCTGGAAGATGACGGCGGTGTCCCGGCGACGGGAGGCCTGAGAGGTCATGCGCACTCCTTTGTGCATTCATCGGACCGGTCCTTCCGGTGGACGACTTGCGGAACCCTCCGGCGGACGACTTCCAAGCTCCCGGAGCGCGGCACCGGATCGCCCACCGGTGAAAGGGCGTTGCCGTTCCCGAGGAAAATCGATCACGGCGGGACACGGAATTCCACGCTGCTGAATCGTCGCCTGCACGCATTCCCCGAAGAGGCACCGGAGAACCGGATCGCGGACCGGAAACGGAAATTCCGCTCCCGGCGCGCGGCGGCACGAAAAGGCGCACGGCCCGCCACCACCTCACGCGGGTCTCACCATCAGAGACGGCCTGTCCCGCCTATTGACACGCCCCGCCCCCTCCGGTGAGAGTGCGGCCCGTGCACAGTGAACCGACCTCGGCCCAGACGCCGGAAGAAGCAGCAGGCGCGACGACGGCCCCGTCGGTCGGCGCACCCGTGCCGGACACCCGTCCCGCGCCGGACACCCGGACCGCCCCGGACGGCGCACCCGCCCCGAGCGGGCAGGCCACCCCGGACGGCGAACCGGCCCCGCCCGGCGGCCGGGAGAGCCTGCGCCGTGTGGCCGTGGCGTCCTTCATCGGCACCGCGATCGAGTTCTACGACTTCTACATCTACGGCACCGCCGCCGCCCTCGTCCTGAACCAGGCGTTCTTCCCGACCCTCGACCCGGTCAACGCCACGCTCGCCTCGTTCTCCACCTACGCCGTCGCGTTCGCCGCCCGCCCCCTGGGGTCGGTGATCTTCGGGCACTTCGGCGACCGCGTCGGACGCAAATCCGTCCTCGTCGCCTCCCTGCTGCTGATGGGCCTGTCCACCGCCCTGGTCGGCGTGCTCCCCGGCTATGACACCCTGGGCCTGTGGGCGCCCCTGCTGCTTATCGCGCTGCGCTTCCTGCAGGGCATCGGGCTCGGCGGCGAGTGGGGCGGGGCCGCGCTGCTGGCGGTCGAGCACGCGCCCGAGAAACGCCGGGGGCTGTACGCCGCCTTCCCGCAACTGGGGCCCTCGGTCGGGTTCTTCGCGGCGACCGGCATCTTCTGGCTGCTCTCGTCCGTATTGGACGACACCGCGTTCCGCTCGTGGGGCTGGCGGGTGCCGTTCCTGCTCTCCTTCCTGCTGGTGGCCGTCGGACTGTTCGTCCGCCTGAAGATCAGCGAGACGCCGGTCTTCGCGAAGGTGATGGACGCGCAGGAGGCCAGCAAGGTCCCCGCCGCCGAGGTGCTGCGGCGCCACCCGCGCGAACTGCTGCTGGGCGCGGGCGGCATGATCATCGCGTACGGGCTCTTCTACACCGCCACCACCTACTGCCTCGCATACGCCACCGGCACCCTGGGTGTCTCCCGCAACACCATGCTCGTCCTCTCCCTCATCGCCTGCCTCTTCCTCGCCGCCGGCACCTGGCTCGCCGCCACCCGCTCCGACGGCGCCGGCCGCCGCACGCTCGTCCTGATCGGCTCGGGACTGGCGGTGGTGTGGGGACTGGTCCTCTTCCCGCTGCTGGACACCGAACAGCCCGTACTCATGGCCCTGGCCATCGGCGGCGCCCTGTTCTGCATGGGCGTGGTGTACGGCCCCATGGGCGCCTACCTGCCGGAACTGTTCGGCACGAAGGTCCGCTACTCCGGCGCCTCCCTCGCCTACAACCTCGGCGGCGTCCTGGGCGGCGCCGTGGCCCCCCTGGTCGCCACCCGCCTCCAGTCGGCCTTCGGCTCGGCGTCGGTGGGCTGGTACGTGAGCGCGATGGCGGTGGTGTCTCTGGGGTGCGTTCTGTTGTTGCCGGAGACGCGGGGGCGGGAGTTGGGGTGAGGGTGGGGGAGCTGTCTGATCACTGATCGGCTGCGGCCCACCGATTGACGGCGTCTTACTCGTTCGCAGGATGGGCGATGCTCCGCAGGAGGCTGGCCGGTACCGTGCATGAAGAGACGACGTTCCAGAATGGAGTTGAGTCGAACATGCCGCAGTGGAGCGACTACACCACCGGGGAACGGATCAAGGTTCTACGAGGGCGGGATGTTCGACAATCCGACCTCGCCGAAATGACCGGGTTGTCAGTTGTCACTATTCAGAAGGCAGAGCAGGATAAGCAGCTCAGCCTTCCAACCCTGCTGAAGATCGCTGACGCGCTGGGCGTCGACACGTCCGTCATCCTTGGGCAACAAGCCCCCCGTCGCGCCATGGAGCATGACGATCGGTCCATGATGCGGGCACTCTCCCAGGCCGTTCACGACACGGCCGCGGGCATCCTGCCGACCACGATCGAAGATGTCACCGAGACCGGCATGCGAACAGCCGTGGACAGGTGCTGGGATCTGTACTGGGCGGGTGACTACATGCAGGCCGGTGTCCTGTGTGGGCCCTTGATCGCTCAGGCATCTGTGCACCTGCGTGAGCGGTCGGTTGGTGAACAAGCTGAGGGGTGGTCCTTGCTCTCGGACGCTCACCGGCTTGCCGCGTACGTGGCCAACTTGATGGGCGCACGGGACCTGGCGTATGCCGCCATCGGGCACGCCCAAGCAGCGGCCGAGCGCTCTGCGGATGAACTGCTCCCCGCGCTGGTCTCCTCCGGCCGTTCGTGGGTCTACCTGAGGGATGCGCGGCTTCCCGAGGCTCTTTCTCTCGCCGAGAAGGCCGCGCTCGACATCGAGCCGCAGTTTTCCACCGCCACCCCAGAGCGCCTTACCGTCTACGGGTCACACATCAACTTCGCGGCAGTCGTCGCATCACGTATGGGAGACAAGGACCGAGCCGGTGACTTCCTGTCGCAGTCCCATGCGACTGGCGCTCGTATGGGACAGGAGCACAAGGCGCATGGCACCTCGTTCGGCCCGGTGACAGCGACGACGCAGGCCGTCGGCATCAACATCGCCCTAGGGCAGACGGCCAAGGCCATCGCGCTCGTGAACGATATCCGGGACGTTTCGCAGCTCACTCAGGCGGCTCGGAATCGGTATGCGATGGACAAGGCCCTGGCCCAGGCGGACGCCAAATTGTGGGACGCATCCCTCGACACGCTGGAAGAGGCCCTGACGAGGGCGCCGCAATGGGCACGCCACCAGGCTCTTCCTGGCGTGATCGTGCAGAAGATCGGCCGGGCGTCGACAGCTCGCCTGCGCCGGGTGTCGCAGCTCATCGGAGTCCGTCCGGGTGTCGACGGCTTCCCGCCGGCAACGAATAAAACGGCCCTGTAACCGCGATTGCAGCGTCCTGCTTCGCTTACTGGTATACAGCGGACGACTTTCCCATTCGTCGACACCAACGGTCGTACATGTCGGCCGAGTTGGATGTAGATAAAGCGGGGAAGTCGTACGTCTGGTTTCTGTACGGGAGCCCCGAGCGGCGAGATCGTTGCCTCCATGAACCGGACTTCCGCGTCGCACCTACGGCGCGTCGGCATCGCCGCAGCCGCCAGCGGGTTCCCTGAGCGCGTCCCGGTTGCCCTGTACGCGTGCATCCACGACGGCCAAAAGCCGGAAGAAGTCATGGCAGCCTTGCGGACGTACGCCGAGGCTCGGGACTGGGTGGTGCGCGCCGCTCTGTACGACACCACGAGCATCACGAGCACATGCGCTGACCGGCAGGCGTGGCCCGAGGTGCAGCGGCTCTTGGAAGCGCGGGAGGTCGAGGGCCTCGTGGTGCCGCATGAAGACGAGGTGGCGTTCTACCAAGACAGCAAGCAGGAGCTACGGCATTGGCTCCTGACGCTTCCGGCATGGGCAACCTACCTTGATGTCTCCGACCGGCCTCTGTTGGGTGGAGCCACGTCCGCAAGCGGTTCCACGGCGCCGGTCAGACTGAAGGAAGTGCGGGACACGGTCGTCTTGGCGGACGGGTTGCCCTGCGCCTTGGACAGGCGCGAGGACATCAGGCAGGCCACGGGGAAGCTGATCGGGCACCTGCATCAGTTCGTCATGTGGTCCTTCGGAGCCAATGACGGTTCGGCGAACGAACTTCGGAAGCAGGCACACCGGCTGCTCGATCTGAGCCGACGGCCGAAGGACGGGGCGATCACGGTCTCCTGCTGGACGTACATGCGTGACCTCTCCGTGCTCGTGAAGCGGGCCGCCGCTGTGTATGCCGATCATCAGCCCGAAAGAACGCGGCGATGACCGGAGACAAGCCTCCGCAGGTGTAGGTGTACTACCGCATTGATCACTCCAAGCCCCTCTGCGGCCGGGCCTCCCCCTGGCAAGCCGCAGAGGTGAATGGAGGTTCCGCCCCTGCACGGTCCATGCGCAGGGGCGGGACCTCCGACATCCGTCGCTTTCCCAGACCCCGAAGGCGAAAGAAAGGCACACATGCCAGCGGAAGCGGGCGGCATGCCCGTCACGTGCCCCAAATGCAAAGCCATCTATCTGTGGGACGACAGGTCCAGCAGATGCTTCAGGTGCAACTCGCTACACGAGGGCGACCCCTACTGTCCGCCGAAACCGCCTGAAGCCAAACGGGTGCCGACCGACGAGGGAAGGCCGCCGCGTCGCTTAGCCGCTTGAGCCTCACCGAATAGCAGGGGAGGAGGGCCCCGGCCTGGTAGTGGCCGTGAGCCATGCCGGGCCGGACCCGACACTTCCCCCGAGACGCCTCGCGTGGCGGTATAGCGAGTGAGGAAGAGAGTCCAATCCGGTTCTGCTTCCCTCATTCGAGTGTGCGGTCCGCGTAGACGCGTCAGAAAAGCTCGCCCGCCTCGGAGCGGTCACTGGACAGGTCGAGTCCGGGGCGGGTGTCGAAACTCCTTCCTCTGCGGCAATCGATTCCTCCGGAGGGGCAGGACACCACCTCATCCCCTGGTGTGCCGAAAGGCCAATCCGCAGGGGGGCGAGGACCCGCCCCGGTGGCGTCAGCGGAAGGGCCTTCCCAACCACCGGGGCGGGGCAACTCAGGAAGGCCATCGAAGCTCCTCTCCGCCTGCTACGAAGCGGTTGGAGAGGTGGGTCCGTCCTCGTCCGGCGCCCCGCGTGCATTTCCGGTCGAGAACGGGCTGCAAGCCAGAACTATCCGGAAACCCCTCGAATGGAGAAGGCAATGACTGGTGGACAGCATGGTGCGCCGGGTCCGGACGGGCCCCCGCAGGGGCCGCCCGGCGACACGGACGGCGAGTCGCCCACGATTGGCGGCGGCGACACCGGGTCGCACCGTAAGGAAGAGGACGACTGAGTGACCGATGAGTTCGGTCCCCTCCGCCGGCGGCTCGCCGAGTCGCTGGCGGTTTCGGGGCTTTTTCCCCGGCCGTGGCTGCGCGAGGTGTTCGACAAGGTTCCTCGGCATCTGTTCGCGCCCGATACGGCGTACGTTTTTCGTGATTCTCGGTGGCACCCGCTTGACCGTCGTGATGCCCCTCGGACATGGGCGGAGCAGGTCTATCACCTGGACGAGGCGCTGGTAACGCAGGTCGACGACGGGAAACCGGCCGATGACGGGACAGGGCTGGTTCCCACGAGCTCGATCAGTGCGCCGGGGGCCGTGCTGAACATGCTGCACGTGCTCGACCCCCAGCCCGGCGACCGCGTATTGGAGATCGGAACGGGCAGCGGATACAACGCCGCCTTGTTGTGCGAAAGGGTCGGACAGCAGAGCGTCACCACTGTGGAAGTAGACGCGGCGCTTGCCGCTCAAGCACGGATGGCGTTGGCGGGAGCCGGGTACGGCCCAGAGGTTTTATGCGCTGACGGCGAGGGGGGATTCCCCGGGCGGGCTCCGTATGACCGGGTGATTTCCACGGCGTCCGTGGCCGAAGTACCCATGGCGTGGATCGCGCAGACGCGGGTTCACGGTGAAATCGTGACTCCGTGGCTGCCGAACGACCAAGCGCTCGGGTTGCTGAAACTGCGTGTGCTGGAACCGGGTCGGGCCCGTGGCCGGTTCGTCAGCGCCGAGACGTTCATGGCTCTCCGAGGACAGCGAAGGAGGCGACCCGATGTGGCCGCGCTGTGGTCAGCCACGCACGATCTCGCCGAAGAAAGCGCGGATGACTCGGGCGTGCGTGAGTTGGCCAATGTGCACGCAAGGTTCGCGGTGGCCGTGGTCTTGCCTGGCGTCTCGTTCATCCGGCAAGGAGTTCAGGACGAGTGGTTCTTCCTGACAGCCGACCGCGCTTCTTGGGCGTGGGCCCGTCCCGACGCTTCGTCCTACTGGTTCGGGGAGCGCAATTTGCTGGCTGAGGTGGAGGTCGCACTTCGCTGGTGGACGGACCGAGGGAAGCCACCGCTGACCGAGTTCGGCATGACGGTGGGCCCGGAAGCCCAGATCCTCTGGATTGGGGACGAGCGTGTGCCGGTGCCGGTCATCGGGGGATGAGTGAGGGAATTGATCGGCATACGACGGGAATCCGTCCGGGATTTCTTCCTCCGGGGTGCGGGCGGAGTCGGCGGTGTGGAATGGGGTGAAGGGCGGCGGGCCCCGGAGCGGGGCTGGAGCCCGGCCGCCCTGTTCGCCCGCCTCAGTCCTTGATGCTCCCCAAGAACGCCAGCAGCGCCTCGTTCACCTCGTCCGGCTTTTCCTGCTGCGTCCAGTGGCCGCAGTCCGGCAGCAGGGCGCTGCGGAACAGCCGGGGTGCGATGTGCGGGAGCCCTTCGTCGAGCAGTTGCCGCACGCCGGGCATGCCGATGACGAGGTCCTGTTCGCCCGCCAGGTACATGGCGGGTACGGAGATCGGCGGGCCGTCGTCGAAGGCGGCGGTCAGTTCCCAGGTCAGGCCGGTGGAGCGGTACCAGTTGAGGCCGCCGGTGAACGCCTCGGCGCCGTGCGGGGCGTACTCCGCGACCATGGCGTCGATGTCCGCCTCGGTCAGCCAGTCCGGCAACCGGTCAGGGTCCGCGAGCGAGTCGAGGAGGGTGCCGCCTTCCGGGATCATCCACGTCGGCGCCGCCCCCGGGGCGGGCTTCACCTGCGGGTGTCCGGCCAGCAGCCGGCGGAAGGTGGTGCGGATGTCCTGGGCCAGTTCCGCGTCGGCCCGGCCCGGCTCCTGGAAGTAGACGAAGTAGAAGCGGTCGCCGAGCGCCTGCCGGAGGCCCTCCGCCATCGGCAGCGGCCCCCTCGGCGAAGGCGGCACGCTCAGCCCGACGACGCCGCGCACCACGTCGGGCCGGAACCGCGCCGCCCACCAGGCGACCGGCGCTCCCCAGTCGTGCCCGACGACCACCGCGCGTTCCTCGCCGAGTGCGTGGATGAGGCCGATGAGATCGCCGGTGAGGTGGTGGATGGTGTAGGACGCGGGGTCCTTGGGCCGGTCGCTGCGGGCGTAGCCGCGCTGGTCGGGCGCCACGACCCGGTAACCGGCGGCCACCAGCGGCGCGAACTGGTGCCGCCACGAATACCAGCACTCGGGAAAGCCGTGCAGCAGCACGACCAGCGGTCCCTGCCCCTGCTCGGCGATGTGCAGCCGGATGCCGTTGACCTCGACGAAGCGGTGCTCGATGGCTGTCATGCGCAGTCCTCCTGCGTTCCTGGGCCGTGCCTCCCGGACCAGGTCCCGCCCGTACGCCCCGAGGTTTCCTCGGCCGTGGGGCCGGACCCGCTTGGACACCGTGCGGCGTCAGCCTAGGGTCCGCCGGGCGAGCGGGACACCGGGAATCGGGTGGGTCTTCGGCACGGTCCCGGAGCGGATGGGGGAAGTCCGCGCCAGTTCCGGAGCGGATGGGGAAGTCCGCGCGGGATGTGGGCAGCGCCGTGGCCGGTTATCGGGCCCGGTGGTAGCTGCTGCCGTCGCGCGTGCGGGTCAGCATGCCGCCGATGACCAGGTAGCGGCGCAGTGCCGCGGCGTCGTCGTGCACCGTGTGCAGCGCCTCGTTCACCTCGCGCTCGTTGTAGGTCCGGTCCCGTTCGAACAGGGTCTCCGCCAGGTGGGTGAGCACCTGCTCGCGGCGGGCCGTCTTGCGCGGGATCGCGGTCAGCCGCCCGTGGGAGAAGAGGGCGGCCACGCTCTGCGCGGTGCCGGTACCGGTGCCGCTGGGGCTGTCGTCGTCATGCATGGCCGGAAGCTTCGCAAGCGACTGCCGGGCGGGCAACGGAATTTCGGTGGGTGGGACGGGGCCTTCGCTTCCGAGGGGCCACGGGTTCCGCGCGGCCCGCTCCGTGGTCGTCGTCCGGTTACTCCGTCGTGAAGGCCCGTATCACCGCGAGGCTGTCCTCGTAGACGTGGTGGCGGGTGATCAGCCCGTTCTCGAACGTGAGGTGCAGGGCGAAGCGGGCGCGGTAGGAGTGGCCCGTGGGGCGGGCGGTCTGGCGGATCTCGCCGAGGATGACGGCGTGGGGGCCGTCCACGAGGACGCGTTCGATCTCGGTGCCCACCTTCTCCGGTACGTGGTGCGCGGCCAGTTGGCGGTAGTGGTCGGCGGCGTCGGCGCGGGTGGAGCGGGGGCGGATCCACGGGACGGCGGGGCTGTCGTAGGCGTCCTCCTCCCAGTTGAGCTTCCAGTCGCAGGGGTCGGCGTACAGCTCCGCGATGCGCTCGGGGTCGCCCTCGCCGATGCGGCGCAGGAGTTCGTCGACGGCGGCGCGGGTGGAAGTGGGGGTGGGAGTAGGGGCGGTCGTGGACATGGCCGTAGCTCCTTGGGTGACGCGGCGGGGCCGGAATCGGGGTGACGAGGAGATGGTGCCGGGCGAAGGGGGAGCGGGGCCATTACCTGCGAGGTCATGGACGTGGGGGAGGGGTCCACCCCCGCCGTCCGGCCACGAGCCCCGCGTGATGGGATCGGCCCATGGACCGTCAGCGGCGGATGCTGATCGTGGCGTACGACGACGCGCAGATCCTCGACATCGCCTGTCCCAGTGGCGCCCTGGACATGGCCAACCGGCACGGCGCGAAACCGCCGTACGATGTCGAGTTGGGCACCTTGGGGCGGCGCGCGGCGCGGAGTTCGACGGGGATCGTGCTCGGTGCGGGGCGCGGGCTGGAGGCGGTGACCGGGCGGCTGGACACGTTGTTCGTGGTGGGTGGCGCCGGGGCGGAGGACGCGGCGGCGGACGGGCGGCTGCTGGAGCAGGTGCGGCGCCTGGCCGCGCGCAGCCGGCGGATCGCGTCCGTGTGCACGGGCACGTACGTGCTCGCCGCCGCCGGACTGCTGGACCACCGGCGGGTGACCACGCACTGGCGGCACGGCGAACGGCTGGCCGCCCGCCACCCGGACGTGGCCGTGGACGTGGGACCGATCTACATCCGCGACGGCGACGTCTACACCTCCGCCGGGGTCACCAGCGCGCTCGACCTGACCCTGTCGCTGATCGAGGACGACCACGGGCCGACGCTGGCCCGCGCCGTCGCCCGGGAACTCGTCTCGTATCTGCACCGGCCGGCGGATCAGGCGCAGATCAGCATGTTCCTGGCCGCCCCGCCACCCGGGGACCGGCTGGTGCGGGACCTCACCGGATACATCGCCGGTCACCTGGCCGAGGACCTGACCCCCGCGGCGCTGGCGGCCCGCGCCGGGGTGAGCGCCCGTCACCTGACGCGGCTGTTCGGCGCGCACCTGGGCACCACCCCCTCCCGGGCCGTCCGGGTCGCCCGTACGGAGGCGGCGGCGCACCTGGTGCGCTCCAGCGCGTTGCCGCTGGCCGCCATCGCCCGCCGGTGCGGCTTCCGGTCGGCGCAGACGCTGCGGCAGGCGTTCGTGGACCACTACGGCATGAGCGGGGACAGGATTCGCAGGATGCCGGACATGCCGCGGGCGCGGACGGGGACGGGTCACGACACTTCCGTGGCATGAGAATCCACAAGACGCCGCACGAGATGCCGCACAAAACGCCGCACGAGACGCCCACGATGTCGGGGGCCGCCGTTCGCCGGGCGGCGACGCGGCGGGCCGTGCTGCGCGGCACCGCCGCCACCGCCGCGCTCACCGCCGCCGGGCTCGCCCAGGCCACCCCCGCGCACGCCGAGCGACCGGGCAGGGGCCGGGGCGGCAACCTGGAGATCGGCATCCTGCTGTACGACGGCTACAGCCTGCTGGACCCCACCGGCCCCGCCGAGGTGCTGTCCCGCCTGCCGGGTGCCAACGTCACGATGGTCGCCGAGCGGCGGGGCCCGGTCCGTACGGACACGGGGGACGTGGCGGTGCTGGCCGAGCGGGCGCTCGCCGACGTCGACCGGCTGGACGTGCTGCTCGTCCCCGGCGCGGGCAACCGCGGCACGATCGCGGCGATGGAGAGCCAGACGCTGCGGGGATGGATCCGCCACATCCACCGGCACAGCCGCTGGACGACTTCGGTGTGCACCGGGTCGCTCGTCCTGGCCGCGGCCGGGCTGCTGGACGGGCAGCGGGCGACGACGTACTGGGCCTCGGCCGAGTACCTGCGGACGCACTTCGACGTGACGTACGTGCCGGAGCGCTGGGTCCGCTCCGGGAAGATCATTACTGCGGCGGGGGTGTCGGCGGGGCTGGACATGTCCCTCTACCTGGCCTCGCTGATCGCCGGGGACACGACGGCGAAGGCGATCCAGCTCGCCGTCGAGTACGACCCGCGCCCGCCGTTCGATTCCGGCAACGCGGCGGAGGCCAGTCAGGAGCTGAAGGACCTGGCGTTGAAGTTGTTGGCGGATTCCCAGCGGTGAGGGCGGGATTTCCTGCGGGGGGAGGGAGGGCGATGAACGTGGGGGGACGGGCAGGAGGAAGGCCGCAAGGCTGCAAGTCCGTAGGGCCGCGAGGCGGCGAGGGCCCCGGTGTCAGTCCTCCTCCGCCCGTTCGTCGCTGAGTCGGTTGGCGCGGTCGATCTCCGCCATGTGCTCCTCGGCCCACGCCCGGACCGCGGCCAGCGGCCCGTCCAGCGACAGGCCCAGGGCCGTCAGCCGGTAGTGCACGCGCGGCGGCACGGTCGGCTCTACCCGGCGCTCGACCAGGCCGTCGCGGACCAGGTTCCGCAGCGTCGTGGAGAGCATCTTCTGCGAGACGCCGGGCATCCGGCGCTGCAACGCGGCGAACCGCAGTTCCTCCGGCGCCGCCTCGGCCAGCACCTTCACGGCCATGGACGTCCATTTCGTGCCGATCCGGTCCAGTAGGCGACGGGTTGGGCACAGCGGATCGAAGAGATCGCCGCGCGCACCTTCGGGGGCACGTGCCGGTCGGGAGGTCACCTGGAGCTCACCACCTGAAAGGAAAGTACGGTCTTGGAGCCTTCACGGTAGTTACCTAGCGTGTGGTTGTCACCATTGGTTACTGCCTAGCCGCTCTCGGAGGCTCCGTGTCCGTCACCGCCCACATCGCCGCGCCTGGCGACGAGCCGCCCGGCGCCGACGCCGCCGACACCGCTGATGCCGCGTCGCGTCAGCCGTACGGCATCGAATCGCCTCGTGACGAATCGCCTCGTGACGGATCGCCTCGCGTCGCATCGCCTCGTGACGAATCGCCCCGCGTCGGATCGCCTCGCGTCGAATCGCCCCGCGTGGATCCGCCTCACATTGAGCAGCCCGCCACCGGCACGGCTGACGTAGAGCTGCGCCACATCGACGTCAACGGCATCAGGCTCAACGTCGCGCTCGCCGGTACCGGGCCCGCCGTGCTCCTGTTGCACGGTTTCCCGCACACCTGGCAGGTCTGGAGCGAGGTTCTGGACGGCCTCGCCGACCGCCACCGGGTCATCGCGCCGGACCTGCGCGGGTTCGGTGCCAGCACGCGGGCGGCGGACGGGTACGACGCCGGGAGCCTGGCCGCCGACGCCGAAGCCCTGCTGCACGCGCTCGGGGAGACCTCGGCGGCGGTGGTCGGGATCGACGCGGGCACCCCGCCGGCCTTCCTGCTCGCCATGCGCCGGCCCGGCCTCGTCCGGCGGCTGGTGCTGATGGAGTCCCTGCTGGGCACGTTGCCAGGGGCCGAGGACTTTCTCGCCGGCGGGCCGCCCTGGTGGTTCGGCTTCCACGCCGTGCCCGGCCTCGCCGAGTCCGTTCTGACGGGGCACGAGGCGGAGTACGTCGACTGGTTCCTCTCCGTCGGCACGCGCGGCCGGGGAGTGAGGCCCGACATCCGCGACGCCTTCGTCCGCGCCTACACCGGACGGGACGCCCTGCGCTGCGCCTTCGCGTACTACCGCGCGCTGCCGCGTAGCGCCCGGCGGATCCAGGAGGCCGTTGACGCCGGACGGCTCACGGTGCCCACCCTCGCGATCGGCGCCCATCCGGTCGGCACCGCGCTCGAACGCCAGCTCCGGCCCTTCGCGGACGACCTGGTCGGCCGGGTCGTCGAGGACTGCGGCCACATCATCCCGCTCGACCGCCCGGGGGCCTTGCTCTCGCTGGTGCGGCCCTTCTTGGCGGAACCCGGCGATGCGCCTGTGGGCGGTTGATGTGCCCGCGCGCCCGGCCTGAACGTGGCCGCGTGGCGGCAGGACGCGCGTCCCGGTGGGCCCGGGCGGACTCGGCTCACCGCCGGCAGCCGCCGCTCACGGCGACGTCATCCGGGCCCCGGACGGCTTACACGGGGGTAAGTGGTGACTTTGATGTACGTACTTGACCCCTTTGTGGCCCTGGCGAAAGGTGAGGACGAACATACGGACCGACTTCAAGAAGCGTCACAGACAGGAGTGTTCACGTGAGCAGCCAAACACCGGTGACCCTGCTCGGCCTGGGTGAGATGGGCCGGCCGATCGCCGCGGCCTTCCTCGCCGCAGGGCGACCCACCACGGTGTGGAACCGGACCGCCTCCAAGGCCGACGAACTGGTGGCGAAGGGCGCGGTACGGGCCGACTCGGTGGCCGACGCGGTCGCCGCCGGGCCGCTGGTGGTGGCGTGCCTGCTGGACTACGACACCGTGCACCGGACCCTCGACCCGGTGGCCGGCCAACTGCGCGGCAAGACCCTCGTCAACCTCACCAACGGCACCCCCGCGCAGGCCGACGAGATGGCCGAGTGGGCCGCCCGGAACGGGGTGGAGTACTTGGACGGCGGCATCATGGCGATACCGACCACACTGGGCACTCCCGAGGCGTTCATCCTCTACAGCGGCCCGGAGCAGGTCTTCCAGGCGCACCGGGAGGTGCTGGAAGTGCTCGGCGCGCCGAAGTACCTCGGAACCGACATCGGGTTGGCGTCCCTGTACGACCTGGCGCTGCTCAGCGGCCACTTCCAGATGCTCCAGGGCTTCCACCACGCGGTGGCCATGGCCACCTCCCGCAAGGGCGGCAGCGCGGCGGGCTTCACCGAACTGCTCGTTCCCTGGCTGACGAACATCAGCCGGCTCATGCCCGTACTGGCCGCCGAGGTGGACGCCGACCGGGAATCCGGCGCCGAACCGAACATCGTCCAGGGTCTGGACGTCCTGGGCGCCGGCATCCTCAACATCCTCACCGCCTCCCGCGAGGCCGGTGTGGACAGCACCCCGCTGGAGGCCTACGCGAACGACCTCGACGGCCTGCGCGCCGACGGCCACCGGAACTGGAGCGCCCCGGCCCTGGTGCGGCGGCTCCAGGCCGGGTGACCGCGGCGGGCGCCCGGGGGCGGGCCCGTCCTTCGGCCGGTCACCCGTCCTCCCGGGCGCGGGGGATGTGGGGCGCGCGAGGGGCGCTCGGGACGGTGCCCAGGACGCGGGCGATCGGGAAGTAGCCGTACTGGCGTGAGTCCAGGCTCGCCCCCGGGTTGTCGCCGAGCAGCACCAATCGGCCGGGCGGGACGCGCTCTTCAGGAGCGGTGGCCAGGGCGGGCACCGATGCCCGGGGGACCGGGTCGCCGGGGGCCGCGGCCACGCGTTTGATGATCCACCGGCGGGCGGACACCGCTCCGGGCCCGGCGAGGGACGGGAGCGGTGGGGGCGCGCCGCCTTTCCCGGCGGGCGGGATGCCTCCGGCGGCCGGGGTGCCATCGGCGGCCGGGATGTCT
The DNA here is from genome assembly GCF_040611095.1 of Streptomyces sp. NPDC003077. Lineage (NCBI taxonomy): Bacteria > Bacillati > Actinomycetota > Actinomycetes > Kitasatosporales > Streptomycetaceae > Streptomyces > Streptomyces sp. NPDC003077. The sequence goes on from NZ_JBEXNM010000048.1 coordinate 44,404, forward strand.
CCGACGGCCACGTCCCCTTCAGGAACCACGTCCCCTTCGCGCACCACGTCCCCGTCGGGAACCACGTCCCCTTCGACGACCGTGGCCGTGGTGTTCTCGACGACCACGACCTGTCCGGCCCGAGGCCGCCCCCGTCGTCGTACGAGGACCCGATCGCCGTCCCGGAAGCCGGGCTCCATGCTGCGCCCTCGGACGGTCACCACCGCCAGCGCCCGCCCCACGAGTGCGACCGTGGCCAGGCCGAGGGTCAGAACGAGCGCCGGTACGGCGCACAGGGCGGCCCACCCTGCCCCGTACGCCGCCCCGAGCGCGCCCGCACCGCCCCACAACACCCCGGTGGCGAGCAGCGGTCCGCCTCGGAGCAGCCGGGACCGCCGACGGCGACGAAGCGCGGCGCGCGGGTCCGGCAGCACCGGCCCGGGACCGGGGGCGACCCCGGCGCGTGCGGGGCTCATGGCCGCACCACCTGGGCCGGGCGCGCCGGTGGCGTGTGGTCCTGGGCCGGGCGCGCCGGTGACGCGTCGTCCTGAGACGGGCGCCCCGGCGACGACGCGTCACCGTGGTCCCCGTCCGCCCGGCGCGGCGGCGCCTCCTGATAGCCGATGGCCTGAAGGGCGAACAGCCGGGCGTACTCGCCGTCGAGGGCCAGCAGCGAGGCGTGGTCGCCGCGTTCGCGGACGCGTCCGCCGTCGAGCACCACGATCAGGTCGGCGTCGCGGACCGAACCGAGACGGTGGGAGATCAGCACGCTGGTGCGCCCGGCGCGGTGGCGGCGGAGCGAGGCGTGGATCTCGTGCTCGGCGTGGGCGTCGAGTCCGGCCGAGGGCTCGTCGAGGATCATCAGGTCCCGTTTGTCGCGGAGGAAGGCGCGGGCGAGGGCGAGGCGCTGCCACTGGCCGCCGGAGAGTTCCACGCCCGCGCCCGGCTCGTCCGGGTCGGCGGGGAACGTGCGGGACAGCAGCGTGTCGTAGGCGCGGGGGAGCGCGCTGATCCGGGCGTGCACGCCGGCGCGTTCGGCGGCGGCGCGCAGGCGCGGCCGGTCGTCGAGGGCGGTGAGGTCGCCGAGGGCGATGTTCTCGGCGGCCGTCAGGTCGTAGGTCATGTAGTCCTGGAAGACCGCGCCGACGCGGGCGCGCAGCGCGGCGGCGGGGATGTCGCGCAGGTCCACGCCGTCCCAGTAGATGGCGCCCCGCGTGGGGTCGTACAACCGGCAGAGGAGTTTGACGAGGGTGGACTTGCCGGCGCCGTTGCGGCCGACGACGGCGAGCGCCGCGCCGTGCGGGACGAAGAGGTCCAGGCCGCGCAGGGCCCAGGGGTGGTCGGGGGAGTAGCGGAACCACACGTCGCGGAACTCGATGCCGGTGCGCAGCGGCGGCAGTGCGGCGGGCCGGGGCGGAAGCGGCAGATCGGGACCCGCCGTCGTCACCGCCACGTAGTGGTCGAACATCAGCAGCGCCTCGTGCGAGCGCGCGACCTCGCCCGCCATCGCCGCCAGGGCGCTCTGCACCCCGGCGACCGCCGCGACGAACACCATGACGTCACCGACCGACAGCCCGCCGCCCTGCGCCGCGCGCACCGCCCACATCAGGCCCGCGCCGGACACCACGGCCGCCAGCAGCGCCAGCGCGGTCTGCACACGGACCTCGCGCCGGTCCACGGCGCGCCGCGCGGCGTTGGCCGTACGGCGCTCCGCCAGCATCCGGGCGCGCAGGAAACCCCCGATGCCGAACAGCCGTACCTCCTTGGCCGCCGCCGCGCTCGTCAGCAGCTCGCTGTAGAAGGTCTCGCGGCGCTCGGCCGGGCCAATGTCCCAGAACATCCGGGCCCGCCGCCGGGACAGCGCGACCTCCGCGAGCAGGACCGGCACCGCCGACGCCAGCACCAGCAACGCCATCCACGGACCGAGCACGAGCAGCGAACCGAGGAACCCGCCGACGGTGACGGCGGACCGCAGGACCCCCAGCGTGCCGTCCACCGCCTGGTTGGGGGACATCCGCCCCGCCTGCTGGGCGAGCCGCAGCCGGTCCAGGAACACCGGGTCCTCGAACCGGCGCAGCCCGGTGAAGGCGTCCACGGCGGCGAACAGGCGGTCCTGGGCGCGCAGCGCCACCGCGCGCTCCAGTTCCGAGCGGAGGTAGACCGTCAGGTGGGGGAGGGCTCCGGCGAGCACGCCGCACAGGGCCAGCCCCGCACCGAACGCCAGGAGTTCGGCGGTGGGGGCGCTCTTCACGAGGCGGTCCAGCAGGAGTTTCGTCAGCCAGGCGGCCGTCACCGGGAGGAGCCCGGCCGCCGGCGTCAGCAGCGCGTAACCGGCCAGGGCGCGCGGCGCGGACCGGCCGGCCAGCGCGTACGCGGGGACGAGGCGCCGCAGTCCGGCGGGGACGAGGCGCCGCGGCCTGGTGGGGACGAAGCGCCGCAGTCCGGCGCGGGCCCGCCTCACGCCGCCGCGGTGGCCGGCACTCCCAGCCGTACGTCGTTGTCGGTGACGACGGCCCCGCCCGAGCCGTCCGAGGACACCCGCAGCAGCGTCGGGAAGGCCTTGACCTGGAACGCGGTGCTCAAGGCGCCGTCGCTCTCCTCCACCACGACGCGGGCCGACGGACGCAGGGCGTCGACGAAGGCGGTGGCCTCGTCCGGGTCGCCGACCACGGCGGCCAGCACCTGTTCGCGGGGGATGCCGTGGTACGCGATGTAGTCCAGCAGCTTCGGCAGCTTCTCCTTGCAGGGCCCACAGGTGGGGGAGAGGATCGCGACGAGCGTGTCGCCCGGGGTGAGGGTCTCGTCGTCCGGGGCGAGCCGCTGGGTCACCGGTTCGCCGTCCACCGTGGTCGCCCGGAACGCGCCCACGGACTCACCGACGTTGATGGTGTACGAGTTCACGGCCGTGTTGCCGTTGGCGAGCAGTTCGCCGTGTTCGCGCAGGCGCTTGACGATGCCGAGCGCGAGGACGAGGTTCACCGCGCCGAGCACTCCGACGAGCACGACGACGGGGACGAGGACGGGCATGGGAGCTCCGTGAGGTGTCAGGCGGTCCCGGAGGACCGGAGGGGGCGGAAGAGCGCGACGAGTTCGTCGAGGAGGGCGGCCAAACCGCCCAGCAGCAGGCCCGCCATGGCGGCCACGGCGGTGTGCGCGAGCGGGACGTACGGCAGCGGCGCGCCGGAGACCGGGAGGACCGCGCCGTAGACGGCGAGGCCCGCGAGCACGGCGTTGCGTACGACGTGCCGGGGCCCGAGCGGGGCGGCCGAGGCGCCGAAACAGCGGCACGGGGTGCGTGCGCCCCGCCGCACGGTACGGACGATCGCGATGGCGAACGCTACGAGCAGCGTGGCGGCCAGCGCGGCGCCCGCCGATGTCGCGAGGCGGGCGGCGGTCGCGGATGACTGGGACGAGGAAACGCGGCCGTACAGGGAGAGCAGACCCGAGACCGCGAACAGGGCGCAGACCGCGCATTCCGCCGTCACCACGGCCACGGACACCGGACGCGCGGAACGTGCGCGTGCGGGCATGTTCGCCATGGCGCGCACCGAATCGGCGAAGGCGGCGAATGCCTGCCGTCCGGCCATTTTGCTCACCGCGGATATCAGGAACACCGTGCCGAGCAGCCACTGGATTCCCAGGATCGTCAGGGCGTGGGTCACGGGGTTTCCTCCTTCCGGTTCTGCCGTCTTTCCCGGCAGGGGTCCCGTGACGGGTTGCCGGTGCGCGGTTCGCGGATGGCGGTCTGTGCTCATGTGCTTGTGCGCGTTACGGATCGCCGGTGCGGCGACCGAGCCTGGCACGGCCGCCGCACCGGAATTCCGAACGAGATACCGACGGACTCAGCAGCGGCCCGAGAGACAGACGAGCTGACCGGTGCAGGTGTTCACCTTGCACGCGGAGTGGGCGCACTGCCAGCAGTCGTTCCAGCAGTTCCAGCCACAGGCGGCGGCTTCGACCTTGGGCGCGAACCGCTCCAGCAGGCCGCTACCGAGACGCTCCAGCTTCTTGAACATGGGGACTCCTTTGTTTCTTGGTGGGTGATTTCTGGTAGGTGGTTCCTGACTTGTTGTGCGGTTCTGGTTCGTCGGGTTACCCGAGTAGTGCCGTCTTTCGGGGTCCCTTAGGCTTTCGGTCCCTGTGATTCCTGTCGCGGACGCGGGTGTTCGGGGGCTTCGAGTTCGATTCGCCCCGAGTGCTTCCGACGGGCAATAGTTTTGTCGACGCGGCGGGCGGTGGTCTTGTAAAAAACCGGATTGTTCGTTGGGAGTCCGTGATCTGTTGGGAGTCCGTGCTCCGTTGGGAAACGGAACGGCGGGGCGGCTCAGCAAGGAAAGGCGTAGCCGAAGAGGGGGCCGTCGGCGTCCTGGGCCGCGTACGTACGGGAGAAGGGCGCGCCGCGAGAGGAGAGCAGACGGCGCGGGGGATACCCGGTCATCGCCTTGAATTCCCGGCTCAGGTGGGACTGGTCGTGATAGCCGGCCTCCGACGCTGCCTCGGCCGCGGTGTGTCCGGCCGCGAGCAGTCGCACCCCGCGTTGCAGCCGCAACACCCTGGCCACGGTCTTGGGCGTGAGGCCCACTTGTTCACGGAAGCGGCGTTCCAACTGGCTCTGGCACCAGCCGATGTCACCCGCCAGCCCCGCCACGGACACCGCCCCCGCGCAGGCGGCCAGACGCCTCCAGGCCAGTGCCACCGGGGGCGCCGGGGCCGGGCCGCACGCCAGCCACGCCCCCAGCGCACGGTCGAGCACCCCGAACCGGCCCGGCCAGGACGGGGCGGCCCGCAGCGCACGGGCCAACTGCCCGACGCGGTCGCCGAGCACCGTCCGCGCGTCCACGACCGCGTTGGCCAGGTGGTCCACGGCCGTACCGAGGAGGGTGTACGCGGCCCACGGAGCGAGCGCCACCTGCACGCCGTGCAGCCGCCCGCCGTGCTCGTACACCAGGGCCTCGCTGCGCGGACCGGCGAACAGGGAGGTGAAGGAGGCGGACGGTGCGCCGCCCCCGGTCCCGGTCAGCCGCACGTCCCCGGAGAGGAGCACCACCAGCGTGGCGCCCGCCGTCGGGAGGACGAGCCGCCGCAGAGGGTGGTCCCGGACCAGGTGGAAGCCGCGGTAGCCCCACACGGCCGTGCCGAGGGAGGGGTGCGGCGTGCCGGACGCCGTTCCGGGAGGTGGTCCCGTCAACGTCCGCGGCACTGTTCCTGGGGGCGGTGCCGCCACTGGGGTCGTCACCGCGGAGGGTGCCGGACGTGGCGGGCGGAGCACACGGAAGGGGGGCGGGGGACAGGGGGGAGCTTGCACGCCGGTTCCTCTCGGTCTTGCGCCTCCGCGACAGGGGCACGCCATGCGTGCGGGCCAACCGGCCGGCGACGCGGTGCCCTTCATCGGTCCTGCGCGCCCTACTGGTGGCTCGTCCGCCGCGACCGTCCGTCGGCCGTACGGCTCGTTCGCCACCGCGGCGACACCGCACACCGGCCCGTCGCGGCAGCACCACCGACTCGTCCATCGCGTAACTCGTCCGTCGCGGCGAAACCGCTCGCTCACTCGCCCGCCGCGGCCGACCCGTTCACCACGATCGAATGCCCGCTGACGTGCCGTGCCTCCGGGCGGAGGAGGAGCTGCACGGCCGTCGCCACGCCGGAGGCGTCGGCCCCCGCCCGTGGTACCACCGCGTTGACGGTCACCGCGCCGCCGGGCGAGCGGGCCGCCCACTCCTCCACGAGCGTGATGACGCCCGTTGCGCACGCCCGGGAGATCGGGCGCGCGCCGTCGCCGGGGGCGGCGGCCGGGGTGGCGGGGGTGAGCAGCACGAGGCGGCCGGGGAGGCCGGTGCCGTGCATCGTCCGCAGGGCGACCTGGCCGAGCCGGTACGCGCCGGCCACGTTGACGCCGAGCACGCGGGTCCACTCGGCGGCGTCCGGGCCGGGGGACGTGGTGGCGACCGCGAGGTTCACCACGGCGTCCAGCCGCCCGAAGTCGCCCACGACGTCCGCGACGACCCGGTCGATGCTCTCCCACCGGGCCAGATCCACCACGTACGGCAGGGAGCGCGGCGCGCCCCCGGCGAGCCGGGTGCTGAACAGTCCGGCCCGTTCGGCGGACCGCCCGGCCACGGCGACGGTGTAGCCGTCCTCGGCGAGCCGGCCGCACACGATCCGGCCCACGGAGCCGTAACCGCCGACCACCAGGGCCACTTTCCGGCCGGATTCGCCGGGCAGGTCAAACACGTCCGAACCGCCCGGCATCCGGCACGGCGGGGAACTGGGCGGCGTGCGGCCAGGTGAAGTCCACGGCGTTGGCGCGGACGAGGTGCCCGCCCGTCGTCCCGGCGAGCCCGGCCGGAGCGGCACCAGAGGCGTTGGATGCGTCGGACGGTAGTGGTGCCGAACGGCCCGTCGCCCACCCCGTACGGGGCACGTGCCTGCCGGGGGCCGCCGCCGAACCCGATGCCTGCCACCACGCCGTAGGCCCGTAACCCGTGCCGATCGCGAGCGTGGCGGCGAGGCCGGTAGCGGCGGAACAGCGGACGATGCGGGCGCGGAGGGCTGACATGACATCCCCTTGTCTGGAATGGGGGGCGCCGCCCGGGGACCGAACGGCGCCGTCCTGAAGGCTGACCGGCACCGCCCGGAAGCCGGGGAGCGCCGTCCCGGGAAGCACACCACCGGGGTGGGCGTGAGGTAAGAGCGATGGCGTTGCAGCCGGATGCCATGCACGTTCCTGTCACGTCCGTTGGCCGGGCGGGTCCGGGTGCTTCGTTCGTCGGGGGAGGGGGCGTCGGGTGGGGTCGGCCGAGCCCGTTCGCCGAGGGAGGGAGCGCACCGCGACCACCAGCCGGACGGGCGTCTGCCGACGCCTGGTGAACGCCCCCCAGACGCCTCCCAGACGCCCCACGAAACGGATTCCAACGGATGTCCGATTCCGGCCGGGCGAGGGCGGGGATGCTGTGGAAGCATGACCCGTCCTGTCGGGAAGATCCGCCCCACGGTGGCCGGGAGCGCGCCCCGAAAGCCCGGGGACCCGGACGACGCCCCGCCGCTCGCGGGGATGCCGTGGGCCTTCCCGGGACGGACGGGGAAGGAGGCGCAGACCCCATGACCGAGCCCCCGGTGCTGGACGCCGAAGCCCTGGCCATCTACCGGGCCATCCTGCTCCACCACGAACACGACCCGGGCCGCCTGGCCGGCCGGCTCGGTTCGACGGCCGAGCGGGTGCGGTCCGCCATCGAGCGGCTCACCGCGTTGGGGATGCTGCGCCCCTCCTGGGAGCGGCCCGACCTGGTGCGGGCGGTCAGCCCGGAAGTCGGGCTGGAGATGATGCTGCAACGCGAGCAGCACGAACTGGCGCTCCGTCAGGAACGCCTCGCCCAGACCCGCGCGACGCTGCGTCTGCTCGCCACCGAGTACGCCGCCCACACCGACGACGGCGGCTCCGGCGGGGGTGAGGTGCTGCGCGGCCTGGACGCCATCCGCACCCGCCTGGAGGCGCTGGCCAACCAGTGCACCGACGAGGTGCTGTCCTTCCTGCCCGGCGGCTCGCTGCCCACCGAGGCCATCCGGGCCGGCCGGCCGCTGAACGAGCAGGCCATGCGCCGGGGCGTGAAGTTCCGTAGCGTCTATTTGCAGAGCGTCACCAAGGACCGGATCACCCACGCGTACGTCAGGGAGATCCGCACCTACGGCAGCGAGGTCCGGCTGGCCCCGACCCTCCCGATGCGGCTGCTCGTCGTCGACGGCGGCACGGCGGTCCTGCCGTGCGACACCGATACGGGGGAGCGGTCCGCGCTCGTAGTGCGCAGCGCCCCGTTGATCACTGCCTTGACGGCGCTCTTCGAGGCGTACTGGAAGGACGCGGAACCTCTGGACGGCCCCGAGGTCGCCCCACCCTTGGACGCCCCCGCCCCGCAGGAGCGGGAACTGCTGCGGATGCTGGCCCGAGGTGACAAGGACGAGGCCGTGGCCCGCGCCCTGGGCGTGTCGGTGCGCACCGAGCGCCGGATGGTGGCCGACCTCCTCGCCCGCACGGGCGCGTCCAGCCGCCTGGAACTCGGCGTACGGGCGGCAAAGCTTGGGTGGGTGTAGGCCGGGCCGCCGATCTGCCCTAGGGACCCTGTGGCGGGCCGACCCGAATCTTTTCCACCCTCCACAAAGGGGCGGACGCACAACCGACGGAAGGGGACGTCCCGGGGTGCCCCCGCAGCGGACTGGGGCGCGGCGGCCCCGTCACAAGATGACGTCGGGGAAGCGCAACTGCCGCGAGGAGGTACCCCGGGGCGGCCCCGACCCCAAAAACAACGAAGCGTCCGCCCCACAACCCCACCCCGCCGAAGGCGAAACACCCCCACACCAGGAACTGCGAAACAGACAAGGCCACCCGCACTCATCGGCACGGCACCCCCGACCGGCCGGAGGCCGTAGCACCCCGGCGGTCCCGTGCGAGGGAACGGGCGGTCCCACGTAAGGGAACGGGCGCGAGGCAGCCCACCCGCCACACCACGCACCCGCATCACCCGTACCGCAGATACCCCCACCGCACCGCCCGGAACTCCCTCAGCCCCTCCCACCACGCGGCGACCACCTCATCCGGCTCCGCGCCCGCGTCGATCAGCGTGCGGACCGACGTCGAACCGGTCAGCTTGTCGATCCAGCGGTCCGGCCGCCAGGCGAAGCCGCGCCAGACGCGCTTGGCGGTCACCAGGAGCGCGATGCCGGTGCGGACCGGTTCGAACGCCTCCCGGTCGTGGACGTGGAGCTGCACGCCACCGATCGTCTTGCCCTGGAACTTGGAGAACGACGGCGCGAAGTACGCCTCCCGGAAGCGGACGCCCGGCAGGCCGAGCGCGTTCGCGGCGGCGGCCCATTCGCGGCCGACGCCCTCCGCGCCGAGGAGTTCGAAGGGCCGGGTGGTGCCTCGGCCCTCGGAGAGGTTGGTGCCCTCGAACAGGCAGGTGCCGGAGTAGACCAGGGCGGTGTCGGGCGTGGGCATGTTGGGGCTCGGGGGCACCCACGGCAGGCCCGTCGCGTCGAAGAAGTCCCGGCGCCGCCAGCCGCTCATCCGGACGGTCTCCAGTTCCACGGCGCGCCCGGCCGCACGCGGCACGAACTCGTCGTTGAACAGCAGCGCCAGCTCGGCCACCGTCATGCCGTGCGCCTGCGCGATCGGTTCCCGCCCGACGCCGGACGCCTGGGAGCGGTCCAGCACCGGCCCGTGGGCGCCGCGCCCGGTGACGGGATTGGGGCGGTCGAGCACGACGAAGCGTTTGCCCGCCAGGACGGCCGCCACCATGCAGTCGTACAGGGTCCAGATGTAGGTGTAGAAGCGCGCGCCGACGTCCTGGATGTCGAAGACGACCGTGTCCACGTCCGCCTTCGTGAAGATGTCCGCCAGCGCCCGGCCGCTCTTGCCGTACGTGTCGTACACCGGCAGACCGGTCGCCGGGTCTTTGTGGTCGCCCTCCGAACCGCCCGCCTGGGCGGTGCCCCGGAAACCGTGTTCCGGGCCGAACACGGCCGTCAGCCGCACCCTCTCGTCGGCGTGCAGCACGTCCACGATGTGCCGGACGTCGCGGGTGACGCCGGTCGGGTTGGTGACGACGCCGACGCGCTGCCCGTCCAGGAGGCGGTAGCCGTCGGCGGCCAGGCGGTCGAAACCGGTACGGACGGCGCGCCGCCCGGTACGGCCGGCCACCGGCGCCGCGTCATCGGGCAGGGACACCGGGCGCGCGTCCCCGGGGAGCGCCGCCGCGGTGGGACCTGCCGCCGCCGTCACCGCTGTCGCAGCGGTCACGGTCGCCGTCGCCGTCGCCGTGAGGAGCTTCCGTCTCGACAAGGCCATGCCGCACACACCTCCGTGATCGGGGTCCGCGTTCCGGTGCGCACGCTAACCCGCACCGGGCCGCTCAGGAACGCCCCCGACCGGGCGTCGGCGGGGTTTCGCTCCGACATACCGACTGGTTAGTCTGCCGTGCCGGGCGATCCGGGTGATCCGGGCGCTGAGCGGGCGGCGGCCGGGACGCGGGGTGGTCCGAAGCCGCCGGACGGACGGCCGGACCGGACACCGCCCGGGCCGGACGAGGGCTGCTGGAGAGGACCGGAGGGACGCACCGTGGATGCCGTATCCATACGGGACAAAGCCGTGGTCGTGACGGGCGCGGGCGGGGGGATCGGCGCGGCGCTGGCCCGCCGGTTCGCGGCCGGCGGCGCGCGGGTCGCGGTCAACGACCTGGACGCCGCGAAGGCGCGCCGCACCGCCGAGGAGATCGGCGCGGTCGCGGTGCCCGGCGACGCCTCGGCCGTCGTGCCCGCAGCCCGGGAGGCGCTGGGCGGCGCGATCGACGTCTTCTGCGCCAACGCCGGGATCGCGTCGAGCGGCGGTCCGGAGGCGGCGGAGGAGGTGTGGGAGCGGACGTGGGACGTGAACGTGATGGCGCACGTACGGGCGGCGCGCGACCTGCTGCCGGAGTGGCTGGAGCGGGGCGCGGGCCGGTTCGTGTCCACCGTCTCGGCGGCCGGGCTGCTCACCATGGTCGGCTCCGCCCCGTACAGCGTCTCCAAGCACGCGGCGTACGCGTTCGCCGAATGGCTCGCGGTGACCTACCGCCACCGGGGCGTCGAGGTGCACGCCATCTGCCCGCAGGGCGTCAGGACCGACATGCTGGCCGGCACTGGGCCGATCGGCGACCTGGTCCTGGCTCCGACCGCCGTCGAGCCCGACGCGGTCGCCGACGCGCTCTTCGCGGCGATGGCCGAAGGCCGCTTCCTGGTACTGCCGCACCCCGAGGTGGCCGGGTTCTACGCGGCCCGCGCCACCGATCCCGACCGGTGGCTCGGACGGCTCAACAACCTCCAGCAGCAACTCGAAGCGGCCTTGGGGACGACCACCGGCCCGGCTGACGCCTCCGGCACGTCCGACGCGTCCGACGCCCCCGGCACGCCCCACGCGTCCGCTGCCCCCGACACGCAGGACACGCAGGAGAGGAAGGCCGCACGCCGATGACCACCTACCAGGACAGGCCGTGGCTCGCCCAGCTCAACGAGGCCCAGCGGGCCCCCGTCCAGCCGCCGCCCTCCGTGCTGCACGCCTTCCGGGACGCCGTGCGCCGCGCCCCGGAGCGCGTCGCGCTGGCCTACTTCGACGGGCGCCTCACCTACGCGGAGACCGACGCCCTCTCCGACGGGCTGGCAGCCCACCTCGCCGCGCGGGGGTTCGCCCGGGGGGACCGGGCGGCGGTGATGCTGCAGAACACCCCGCAGTTCGTGATCGCGGTGCTCGGCGTGTGGAAGGCGGGCGGCATCGTGGTCCCGGCCAACCCGATGTACAAGTCGGGCGAGATGACGCACCTGCTCACCGACGCCGAGGCCACCGCCGTCATCTGCGCGCGGGACACCTGGGACGCGTTCCTGCGGGAGACCGCGTTCGGCGTCCCCTCCGTGCGGATCGCCCTGACGACGGACGAACGGGAGCTCCAGACACGCGACGACACCCGGGTGTTCCCCGGCGCGCGGCACACAACGGGCGCCGGAGCGCAACCCGGGACGAGGACCGGCGCGCACCCAGGATCGAACGCCGGGGCGCACGACGAAACGGAGACCGAAGCGAACGCCGGCGCGCGACCCGGAACGAGGACCAGCGCGCACCCCGGAGCGAACGCCGGGACGCACGACGAAACGGAGACCGAAGCGAACGCCGGAGCGCGACCCGGAACGATGACCGGCGCGCACCCCGGAGCGAACGCCGGGGCAAGGACCGGCGCGAACGCCGGAGCGCGAGACGAAACGAGAGCCAGGAAGGGCGCCCGCGCCCAGGCCGGTGACGAAGACCTGCTCACCGTAGCCCGCGCCGCCGCCGCGACGGCACCCGCCGCCCAGCCCCCCGCTACCCCCCTCCCCACCGCCGACGACATCGCCCTCATCAGCTACACCTCCGGCACCAGCGGCCGGCCCAAGGGCGCCATGAACACGTTCGGCAACCTCACCCACAACGCCGAGCGGCAGCGGGTGGGGCTCGGGCTGCCGGACGGGTCCACGTACTTCGTGCTGGCACCGCTGTTCCACATCACCGGCATGGTCTCCGAGTTCAGCTCCTGCCTGGCCAACGCGGGCACCCTCGCCCTGGCGTACCGCTTCGAGCCGGGCGTGGTCCTGGACGCCTTCCTGGAGCACCGCCCCGCCTACACCGTCGGCCCGTCCACCGCCTTCATGGCGCTGATGGCCCACCCCAAGGCGAGCCGCGACCACTTCGCGTCCTTCCGGACCATCGCCTCCGGGGGCGCCCCGGTGCCGCCCGCCCTGGTGGAGCGGTTCCGCGCCGAGTTCGGCCCCTACCTGCACAACGGATACGGCCTGACGGAGTGCAGCGCGCCCTGCGCCAGCGTCCCCCCGGGGAAGGAGGCGCCGGTGGACCCGGCCTCCGGGACGCTCGCGGTCGGCGTGCCCGGCCCCGAGACGATGATCCGCATCATCGACGACAACGGGCGGGACGTGCCGTTCGGGGAGCACGGCGAGATCGCGGTGCGCGGCCCGCAGGTCGTCCCCGGCTACTGGCGGCGCCCGGACGCCACCGCCGAAGGGCTGCCGGACGGGGAACTGCGCACCGGCGACACCGGCTTCATGGACACCGACGGCTGGCTGTACGTCGTCGACCGCAAGAAGGACATGATCAACGCGTCCGGCTTCAAGGTGTGGCCGCGCGAGGTCGAGGACGTCCTGTACACCCACCCCGCCGTGCGCGAGGCGGCGGTGGTCGGGGTGCCGGACGCCTACCGGGGCGAAACGGTCAAGGCGTACGTCAGCCTGCGCCCGGGGGCCGCGCCGGACCCGGCGGAACTGGCCGGCTGGTGCCGGGACCGGCTGGCCGTCTACAAGTACCCGCGTCAGGTGGAGATCCTGCCGGATCTGCCGAAGACCGCGAGTGGCAAGATCCTGCGACGGGAGCTGCGCGACCGTGCGCGGCACTCCTGACCCACCCGCACGCGTACGGAGGTACAGGTGAAGGCGATGGCCGGCAGGACGAACGGCGGGGGCGGCAGGCCGGTGGCGCGGCGGCTGCTGGACGCCGCCACCCGGCTGTTCGCGGAGCGGGGCTACGACCGCACGTCCGTCCAGGAGATCGTGGAGGCGGCGGGCGTCACCAAGGGCGCCCTCTACCACTACTTCGGCTCCAAGGAGGACCTGCTGCACGAGGTCTACGGGCGCGTCCTGCGGCTCCAGCAGGAGCGGCTGGACCGGTTCGCGCAGGCGGACGCGCCCGTGGAGCAGCGGCTGCGGGACGCCGCCGCCGACGTCGTGGTGACGACGATCCAGAACCTCGACGACACGAAGATCTTCTTCCGCTCCATGCACCACCTCTCCCCCGAGAAGGACAAGCAGGTGCGGGCCGAGCGGCGCCGCTACCACGAGCGGTTCCGGGCGCTGGTGGAGGAGGGCCAGCGGTCCGGGGTGTTCCGCGACGACACCCCGGCCGACCTCGTCGTGGACTACCACTTCGGGTCGGTGCACCACCTGGGCTCCTGGTACCGCGCGGACGGCCCGCTGACCCCGCGCCAGGTGGCGGACCACCTCGCGGACCTGCTGATGCGGGCGCTGCGGCCGTAAGATCCCGGCCGCCTGGCCGCTCCGGCTGTGCCGGACCCGTCTCCGCCAGGCCGTAAGACCCCGGGCGCCTGGCCGCGCTCGCGGTCCCTGCTGCGCCGGACCCGTCTCCGTCAGGCCGTAAGGCCCCGGGCCCCCGGCCGCGCCCGTCGACCCCGCTGTGCCGGGCCCGCTTCCGTCAGGCCGTAAGCATGACGAGTGCATGGCGGCCATGACGAGTGCACGGCGGGCCGCACCCGGACAGTGCACGGCGGGCCGCACCCGAACGGTGCACGGCGGGCCGCACCCGGACGACGCGGCCCGCCACGCACCGGCCTCACAGGTAACGCTTCAACTCCCGCCGAGCCAGAGACCGCTGATGGACCTCGTCCGGGCCGTCGGCGAGGCGGAGGGTGCGGGCGGCGGCCCACAGTTCGGCGAGCGGGTAGTCCTGGCTGACGCCGCCGGCGCCGTGGAGTTGCACGGCGCGGTCGAGGATGTCCACGACGGTGCGCGGCGTGGCGATCTTGATGGCCTGGATCTCGGTGTGGGCGCCCTTGTTGCCGACGGTGTCCATCAGCCACGCGGTCTTCAGCACCAGCAGCCGGAGCTGTTCGACGGCGACCCGCGCGTCCGCGATCCACTGCTGGACCACGCCCTGCCGCGCCAGCGGCTTCCCGAACGCCGTCCGGCTCACCGCGCGACGGCACATCAGCTCGATCGCCCGCTCGGCCATGCCGATCAGGCGCATGCAGTGGTGGATGCGGCCGGGCCCCAGGCGGGCCTGGGCGATGGCGAATCCGCCGCCCTCCTCGCCGATCAGGTGCGCCGCGGGCACCCGGACGTCGGTGAACTCCACCTCCGCGTGCCCGCCGTGGTAGTGGTCCTCGTACCCGTAGACCCGCATCGCGCGCCGGATCGTCACGCCCGGGGTGTCGTGGGGGACCAGCACCATGGACTGCCGGTGACGGACGTCCGGGGCGTCGGGGGCCGTCTGGCCCATGACGATGAAGATCTCGCAGCGCGGGTGCATCGCGCCGGAGATGTACCACTTGCGGCCGTTGATGACGTAGGTGTCCCCGCGCCGCTCGATGCGCGTCCGGATGTTCGTCGCGTCCGAGGAGGCCACGTCGGGCTCGGTCATGGCGAACGCCGACCGGATCTCGCCGGCCAGAAGGGGCGTCAGCCAGCGGCGTTTCTGGTCCTCGTCGCCGAACTCGGCCAGCAGTTCCATGTTCCCGGTGTCGGGCGCCGCGCAGTTGACGGCCGTGGGCGCCAACTGCGGGCTGTGCCCGGTGATCTCGGCCAGCGGCGCGTACTGGAGGTTGGTCAGCCCGGCACCGTGCTCGGCATCCGGGAGGAAGAGGTTCCACAGGCCGCGCGCCCGGGCCTCGGCCTTCAGTTCCTCCACCACCGGCGGGGTGTCCCAGGGGGAGGGGAGCGCGGCGCGCTGCGCGCGGGCCGTCTCCTCGGCCGGGTGCACGCACTCGTCCATGAAGGCCAGCAGCCTCTTCCGCAGCTCCTGGGTGCGGGCGTCGTAGGCGAAGTCCATGGATTCCTCAACCCTTCCCGTGGGACGACAGGGTGGCCAGGCCGCGCTCCACGAACCGGGGCACCAGCTCGCCGATCCGGTCGAACCCCGCGCCCAGCGTCCGCCCGAGCGTGAAGCGGTAGTGGATGCCTTCCAGGATGACGGCGAGTTTGAAGTACGCGAACGCGGTGTACCAGGCGATGTGCCGCACGTCCCGGCCGGAGCCGGCCGCGTACCGCTCGATCAGCTCGGCCGGTTCCGGATGGCCCGGCGCGCCGCTCGTGGTGGTGAGTGGGGTGTACGGAATGTCCTCCTGCTCGCCGTACATCACCAACAGGCCGAGATCGGTCAGCGGATCGCCGAGGGTGGACATCTCCCAGTCCAGGACCGCCGTGATCCGGTCGTCCTCGTCCACCAGGACGTTGTCCAGCCGGTAGTCACCGTGTACGACGGCGGGCGCGGGAGAGGCGGGCAGCGACGCGCCCAGCTTCTCCCGCAACGCGTCGATCCCCGGAAGGTCGCGGCTGCGCGAGGCCGCCAACTGCTTCGACCAGCGGGCGAGTTGGCGTTCCAGGAAACCGTCCGGACGGCCGAAGTCGGCCAGCCCGACCGCCCGCGGGTCCACCGCGTGCAGCGCCACCAGCGTGTCCACGAGGGTGTGCACGACGGCGCGCACCCGCGCGGGGCCCAGCGCGGCGAGCTGCCGCGACGTGCGGTACGGCGTGCCCGGCACCAGCTCCATGACGTAGAAGGGCGCCCCGATCACCGTCTCGTCCTCGCACAGCAGCAGCGCGCCCGGCACCGGCACCGCCGTGGGCCGCAGGGCACTGATGACCCGGTGTTCGCGGCGCATGTCGTGCGCGGTCGCCAGGACGTGCCCGAGCGGGGGCCGGCGCAGCACCCAGCGGCCCGTGCCGTCGGTGATCCGGAACGTGAGGTTGGACCGCCCGCCCTCGATCAGCTCCGCCGCGAGCGGCCCGCCCACCAGCCCGGGGCGCTCCCGGTCCAGGTGCCCGCGCAGGCGTTCCAGATCGAGGCCGGGTGGCGAGAGAGGGGTGCCGTGACTCATCGTGCGCCTCCGGAAGAAGGGGGACGGGGTCGGACGGGCACGATCATGCCGACTGGTTGGTATGCCGTCCAGGGCGCGGGGGTGGGGTGTGGGTCACGTTCCCGGGCGCGGCTGGGGGCGGGGCCGGGGGCGTGTCCGGAGCGGGAGCCGCGCGGCCGTCCCGGTGCCCGCCGATGACGAGGTGGCGTGCCGGTCCGGACCGGCCGCGGGCCCCGGGACGACGGCGGGTCCGGGGCGCGGTGCCGCCATTCGGGCGTGTGCGGCGGACGGGTGACGGCGTGGCGTGCGGGTCCGGGGTGTGAGGCGGCGTACGGGCCCCGGGGAGGCCGATCCGCGACACGCCCTCCCCGGCAGCAATCCACGGGCGAGTCGTATATCTCCATATTTTCTGGATATTCCTACTCAACCCACCTTGGGAGACAACCATGCGTATCCGCACAGCTCTGACCGCCGCCTCTCTGGTCGCCGCCGGCATCGCCGGCGCGACCGGAGCCGCCGTCGCCGACTCCGGCTCCAACGGCGTGGCGACGGGCAGCCCGGGGATCATCTCCGGCAACACCGTCCAGGTCCCCATCCACCTGCCGGTGGCCGTCTGCGGCAACACGCTCGACATCATCGGGCTGCTCAACCCGGCCGAAGGCGACGCCTGCGTGCAGCACTGACGCGGGGGTGGACGGCGGGTGTCCCGTCCCGGCGGTCGGCTCCGCCGGGGCGGGTCCCCGAAGGCCGCGGGCCCCGAAAAGTTACGCGGAGAACCGTAGGGGCCGGTCGCGAGGGGCGGCCGTACGGGCGCCCGGCCGTCCGTCCTCACCCCGGCGGAATCCGGTGCAGCGTGACGTCCGCCAGCTCCCCGTCCTCCACCCGCGCCGTCAGGAACGTGCGGTACGGCTCGCGTCGCCGGTCGGTCGGGGACCCCGGATTCAGCAGCCGCAGACCGCCGGGGGCCACCGAGTCCCACGGGATGTGGCTGTGCCCGAACACCAGCACGTCCAGGTCCGGGAACCGCTGCGCGCACCGCCGCTCCCGGCCCTGGGCCGCACCCGTCTCGTGCACCACCCCGAACCGGAGCCCGCCGAGCTCCGCGCGGGCCACCTCCGGCAGCCGGGCCCGCAGCTCGGGTCCGTCGTTGTTGCCGTACACCCCGATCAGCCGCCGCGCCGTGGACTCCAGCAGGTCCAGGGTCGCGGTGTCCACCCAGTCCCCGGCGTGCAGGACCGCATCGGCCCGGGGGATCTCGGCGAGCAGCGCGTCGGGCAGCCGCTTGGCGCGCTTGGGCAGGTGGGTGTCGGACGTCAGGAGCAGCCGCATGGCCGCACCTTAGACGAGGGGTCCTGCCGGGACCGCCGCGCCCGCGCGGTGGTCCCGGGGCGTCACCCGGCTCCCGTACTCCCGTCCGGTGAGTCCCGTACTCCCGTCCGGAAAACGGACATACCGCACCAGACATACGACGACAGCGAGCGGGGAAGCGCCCTCCATGACGAACTCCTTGACCAAGCTCGGGCTGCCGGACGGCATGCGGGCCTGCCTCTTCGACCTGGACGGCGTCCTCACCAAGACGGCCGTGGTGCACACCGCCGCCTGGAAGGAGACCTTCGACGCGTTTCTGCGGCGCAGGGAAGGTGCGGACTTCACTCCGTTCGACCCGGTGACGGACTACGACGAGTATGTGGACGGGCGCCCGCGCGCCGACGGCGTCCGCACCTTCCTCGCCTCCCGCGGCATCCACCTGCCCGAAGGGACCCCCGACGACCCGCCCGACCGCGAGACGGTGCACGGCCTGGGCAACCGCAAGAACGTCCTGCTGCTCCAGAAGATCCGGGAGGACGGCGTGGAGGCGTACGACGGGTCGCGCCGCTACCTCGCGGCCGTCCGCGCGGCCGGGCTGGACACCGCCGTGGTCTCCTCCAGCGCCAACTGCCGGGAGGTCCTGGCGTCCGTCGGTATGGAGCACCTGTTCGACGTGCGGATCGACGGGATCGTCGCCGCGTCCCGCGCGCTCCCCGGCAAACCGCGCCCGGACACCTTCCTGGAGGCCGCCAAGGAACTGGGCGTCCCCGCCGCGCAGGCCGTCGTCTACGAGGACGCGCTCGCCGGCATGGACGCCGGACGGGCCGGCAACTTCGGCTACGTCGTCGGCGTGGACCGCGTCGGGCAGGCGGAGGCGCTGCGCCGGCACGGAGCCGACACGGTCGTGCAGGACCTCGCCGAGCTGCTGGAGGTCCGGTCGTGATCACTCACCGCTCGTACGCCTGCGACCCCTGGGCGCTGAAGGAAACCGACCTCAACCTGGAGGTGCTGCCGCAGAGCGAATCGGTCTTCGCGCTCTCCAACGGCCACATCGGCTGGCGCGGCAACCTCGACGAGGGCGAGCCGCACGGCCTGCCCGGCACCTACCTCAGCGGGGTCCACGAGCTGCGCCCGCTGCCGTACGCGGAGGCCGGCTACGGATACCCGGAGTCCGGGCAGACGCTCATCAACGTCACCAACGGCAAACTGATCCGGCTCCTGGTCAACGACGAGCCGTTCGATCTGCGGTACGGGCGGCTGCGCTCCCACGAGCGGGTGCTCGACCTGCGCGCCGGGGTGCTGCGCCGCACCTGCGTGTGGACGTCGCCGGCGGGCTGCACGGTACGGGTGCGCTCCACCCGCCTGGTCTCCTTCACGCAGCGGGCCATCGCCGCCGTCGCGTACGAGGTGGAGCCGCTGAACTCCAAGGACGTCCGCGTGGTGGTGCAGTCCGAACTCGTCGCCAACGAGCAGCTCCCCGAGGCCGGCGGCGACCCGCGGGTCGCCGCGGCGCTGGAATCCCCGCTGGAGCCGGAGGAGCACCACGCCCACGACATGCGGCTGCGGCTGATCCACCGCACCCGGCGCAGCGCGCTGCGCGTCGCCACCGCCGCCGACCACGCCGTGCAGGGGCCGGACTCGACCCGTACCGCGTCCGAGAGCGGCGACAACGTCAGCCGGCTCACGGTCACCTCCGTCCTGTCGCCCGGCGAGACGCTGCGGCTGGAGAAGATGGTGGCGTACGGGTGGTCGGGCGTCCGCTCGCTGCCCGCCGTCCGCGACCAGGTGGACGCGGCGCTCGCCGGGGCCGCCAGCACCGGCTGGCAGGACCTGGCCGACCAGCAGCGCGCCTACCTCGACGACTTCTGGAGCCGCGCGGACGTGGAGGTGGAGGGCGACGCGGAGATCCAGCAGGCCGTCCGGTTCGGCCTCTTCCACGTCCTCCAGGCGGGCGCGCGGGCCGAGCAGCGGGCCATCCCCGCCAAGGGCCTGACCGGCTCCGGCTACGACGGCCACACCTTCTGGGACACCGAGAGCTTCGTCCTGCCGCTGCTCACCTACACCGCGCCGGGCGCCGCCGCCGAGGCGCTGCGCTGGCGGCAGAACACCCTGCCCGCCGCCCGCGCCCGGGCCGCGCAGCTCGGCCTGAAGGGCGCCGCCTTCCCCTGGCGGACCATCGACGGCCAGGAGTGCTCCGCGTACTGGCCGGCGGGCACGGCCGCGTTCCACATCAACGCCGACATCGCGGACGCGATCATCCGGTACGTCGACGCCACCGGGGACGAGGAGTTCGAACGGGAGACGGCCGTGCCGATACTCGTGGAGACCGCCCGGCTGTGGCTCTCCCTCGGGCACCACGACCACCACGGCGTCTTCCACATCGACGGGGTCACCGGCCCGGACGAGTACAGCGCCGTCGCGGACGACAACGTCTACACCAACCTGATGGCCCAGGCGAACCTGCGCGCCGCCGCCGACGTGGCCGAACGCCACCCGCGCGAGGCCGGCGCGCTGGGCGTGGACGACGAGGAGAGCGCCCGCTGGCGGGACGCCGCCGAGGCGGTCGCGCTCCCGTACAACAGCGCGCTGGGCGTGCACGAGCAGTCGGCCGGGTTCACCGGCCACCAGGTGTGGAACTTCGCCGCCACCCGGCCCGACCAGTACCCGCTGATGCTGCACTTCCCCTACTTCGAGATCTACCGCAAGCAGGTCGTCAAGCAGGCCGACCTGGTGCTCGCCCTGTACAAGCGGGGCGAAGCCTTCGACGACGACCACAAGGCGCGCGACTTCGCCTACTACGAGCCGCTGACCGTCCGGGACTCCTCCCTGTCCGCCTGCTGCCAGGCCGTCATCGCCGCCGAGGTCGGCCACCTCCGGCTCGCGTACGACTACCTGGGCGAGGCCGCCCTCATGGACCTGGCGGACCTGGAGAACAACACCCGCGACGGGCTGCACACCGCCTCGCTGGCCGGCACGTGGGTGGCGCTGGTCGCCGGGTTCGGCGGGATGCGGCACGAGGGCCAGACCCTGTGCTTCTCCCCGAAACTCCCCAACCGCCTCACCCGCCTGGCCTTCGCCGTGCAGGTACTGGGGCGGCGGCTGCGCGTGGAGATCCGGGACGCCACCGCCACGTACACCTTGCAGGAGGGCGCGCCCCTGGAGATACGGCACTACGGAGAACCGTTCACCGTCTCGGCCAAGGAACCGTCCACCCGCCCGGTGCCGGAACCGGTCACGCGGCCCGAGCCGAGCCAGCCGCCGGGACGGCGGCCGGCGCGGAGGCGGTGAGCCGGACGGGGGCGCTGAGCCGGACGGCGGCGGTTGTGGTGGGGCGGCCCCTCGCGGGGCCCGCCCACCCGCCGTGGGGCCGGACTACCCGTTGATCGGGGTGTTCCGGTGAGTCCAGTCGGTCCAATTCCCGTCGTGGTCGCGGTCCCGGCCCCAGATCTCCGCGTGCTCGTCGTAGTAGAACAGCGTGAAGGACCACGGGTCGCTCGTGTCGTAGTCGTAGACGTACGCCTTGGTCGACGCCCGGCCGCCCATGGATATCCACTTGCTCCAGTCGTCGCTCGTGCCGGGCTTGATCCAGCGCGTCCACACGGACCGGTCGGGGGCGACGACGAACTGCTGCTTCCTGCCGTCGGGAAGCTGGTACTTGGTCACGCCGTACTCGCAGATGTAGGTGCGGCCTCCCTTCGAGCATTCGCCCGCCTGGGCCGTGGGGGCCGCCACGGCCACACCCGCGAGGGCGGAGGCCGCGATCACAGCGGCCTTGATCTTCTTCATGTGCATGACTCACCCTTCGATCGCGCCTCGGCTGCCCGCCGGACGCCCCCCGTCGCTGACCCCGCAACTCTCCGGCACGCCGCTGACGTCCCGCTAACGCTCGACTGACGCCCTGTCAGGAGGTCGTCACGCGTGGCAGGCCATCGGCACCCCGCCGTTCATGACCGTCATGTCGCCGAAGCCGGCCAGCGGGTCGAGCGGGGAGCCCGGGGCCTCGCCCGCCAGTTCCGCGTACGCCCGGTGCAGGTTCGCCACCAGCCGCTCGGGCTCGCGCAGCGCCGCGAACTCGCCGAGGTCCGCGCCGCGCGCCGTCTCCAGCGGCGTACGGCCCGCCGCCCGGCCCTCCTCGGCGAGGTCCGCGACGAACCGCAGGTAGCGCTCCACGGTGTCGTACACCTCCGGCCCGCAGACCCGCCCGTGGCCCGGGACGACCGTCTCGGCGTCCAGCGCCCGCAGCACCTCCAGCGCCCGCAGCGAACCCGCCACCGACCCCATGAACACGAATGGCGTGCCGCCCTCGAAGACCAGGTCGCCGGTGAACACCACGCGCTGCTCCGGCAGCCAGACGATGCTGTCGCCGGGGGTGTGCGCGACGCCCGGGTGCAGGACCCGGACCTCGATGTCGCCGACGTGCACGGTGAGGGAGTCGGTGTAGGTGAGGCTGGGCGCGATGACACGGACGTCGCCGTAGTCGACCTCCGGCCACATCTGGTGCAGTTGCAGACCGGCGGCCAGCTGCTCGCGCCGGCACGCCTCGTGCCCGATCACGGTGGCCCCCGGCACGAAGACGCCGTTGCCGTAGGTGTGGTCGCCGTGGTGGTGGGTGGTGACGATCGTCCGGGGCATGGGCGCCCCGCAGTCGGCTATCCGCTCGCGCAGCAGCCGGGCCCGGCGCTCGGTGGCGGCGGTGTCCACGAGCAGCGTCTCGGCGCCGTCGGTAACGAAACCGGCGTTGTTCAGGCACCAGCCCCCGTCGGGCTGGAGGAAGGCCCGGACGCCCGGGGCGAGTTCGGTCAGGTAAGGATCTGCGCTCGGCATGCGGCGGTCCCTTCGGTGGCGGGCCGGGCGCGTCGGGCGCGCCGGCGGTGGAGCGGTCGGTGCCACAGAGTGGCGGACGCCACAGTGTGGCGGGCCACGGCGCGGCGGGGTCAGCCCTCGCCCGCGGCCCGGGCGGCGGCCCGTTCCTGCGCGGCGAGAACCGCGTCACCGTACTCCCACGACCACGCCCCCAATGCCTCCAGGGGTCCCAGCAACCCGCGGCCCACGTCCGTCAGCCCGTACTCCACGCGCGGCGGCGCCTGCGCGAACCGGCGCCGCTCCACGAGGCCGTACTCCTCCAGCCGGCGCAGCGTCTGCGTGAGGACCTTGCCGCTGATCCCGCCGATCGCCGCGCGCAACTCGCTCGGACGGCGCGGCCCGTCCCGCAGTCCGAAGACGACCACGCCGTTCCAGGCGTGCGCGAGCACCTCGATGCCGATCCGCGCGCGGCAGTCGGCGAGGAAGAGATCGGTGCTCCGGGGCACGCGGACGGTCGCGGCTCCGGCGTCGCCGGGGGCGGGGGTGGGGGAGGTGCGGTCGTCGTCACTCATGCCGTCTCTCTAGCGCATCCAATAGGTACCGAACGGTGTCCAACGGGCCTCCTAGTGTGCTGATCGGAGGGACGGGCACGGTCCTCGGCCGGTGCGCGACCGGCCGAGTGCGGGGCCGCATACCGGGCATGACGGGCATTCAGCGCCGCTGTGGACACGTCGACGCCCCCCTTCTCTCTTTTCTCTCTTCCCTTCACCACGACCACCGAGTCGGCGTGTGCCGTCGGCTCACCATCGAAAAGGAGCACGTACCCATGCGCATCGGAATCCTCGGCACCGGCGACATGGCGGAGGCCCTGGCGGGCCAATGGGCGCGGGCGGGCCACGAACTGTTCGTCGGGGGCCGCGACGAGAAGAAGGCCGCCGCGCTCGCGGAACGGCTGGGCACCGGCGCGCGGTCCGGAAGCCTGCGGGAGGCCGCCGCGTTCGGCACGGCGGTGCTGCTCGCGGTGCCGTACCCGGCGATGGAGGAGGTGCTGACGGCGGCGGGCGGCCCGGACGGCGCGCTGGCCGGCCGCACCCTCGTCGACTGCACCAACCCGCTGGACCTCACGACCGGACTGCTCCTCGCGCACGGCAAACCGAGCGCCGCCGCGCACGCCGCGGAAGTGGCGGCGGGGGCCCACGTCGTCAAGGCGTTCAACCTGTCCACGCCCGCCGTCTGGTCCATGACGCCGCCGGTGTTCGCCGACGGCCCGCTCGCCGTCCCGTTGTGCGGTGACGACGCCGGGGCGCTGGAGACGGTACGGACCCTCGTGCGGGACCTGGGCTGTGTCCCGCTGGACGGGGGCGGCCTGGAACGGGCCGGGGCGCAGGAGGCGGCGCTGTCGTTCCTGGCCGGATTCTGGTTCCGGGGTCTGGAGCCGCGTACGGCGCTGCCGCCGGTGACGGTGATGGGGGGCTGAGACGGGACGGGCCGGGTTCCTTTGGTGATCCGGGGAACCGCCGGCCCCGGCCGAACGGCGCTCGGAGGGCGATCACCGCCTGCGGCGCGGAACGTGGTCACCGTCTGCCGCTCGGAGGGTGATCGCCGTCTGCCGCTCAGAAGGTGATCACCGCACCGAGCACCGCCAGGGCCACCGTGCACCCCGCCGCGACCAGGGCCGTCCGGCGCGGCAGGGGCGCCGGACGGCCCGCCGCCATGGCACGCATGCGCCGGTGCGCCACCATGACGAGGGCGAACCAAACCAAACCCACGAGGACGGCGGCCGACAGCACGGCCGGGCCGGGATGGTCGGCGCGGAGCGCCTGACGGCCCGCGAGGACCGCCGTGACCGTGCCGGCCAGGGTGGTGCGCCGCCAGGCCAGGCGGGTGCGCTCGGGTTGCAGGCCGGGATCGTGGTGGCGGGGGCGCGGCGGTGTCGCGTCGGATGCTCCCCGCCTGCTCTCAGGGAAGTCGCCCGGCGTCGTCATCGCTCACCGGGTCCGGCCGAGCGCGATCAGGACCACCAGCGTCGCCGCCAGCAACCCGACGCCCACCGCCAGCACGGCCGGGAAGCGGGAGACGGGCAGGTCCTCGCCGCGGCGCATCGCGCGCTCGCAGCGCACCCAGTGGTTGACCGCGCGGACGGCGCACGTCCCGCCACCGACCAGCAGGACGACGGTGCACGTCACCCGCAGCGCGGCGGGCAGCCCGGGAAGGAACTGGTCCACCGCGAAACCGCCGCCGACCAGCGCCAGCCCGGTCCGCAGCCAGGCCAGGAAGGTGCGCTCGTTGGCGAGGGAGAAGCGGTAGTCGGGGGTGTCGCCCTCCTCGCGGACGCGCTCGGGCGTGAACCAGCACCGCACGCCCGCACCGATCGCCCGCAGTCGCTCGGTGAGGATCATGGCCGGAACCCTACCTTCGGGGGGGCGAGTCGATCCGCCGGTCAGTTGCCCCATGTCCCGTGTTCCGTAGCCCCGTGTTCCGTGTGCCAGGCGCGCAGCCGCTGGTAGGCGGCCAGCCCGTCCGGCGTCCACGGCCACTCGCCGAGGCGCCGCTCCAGCTCCTCGTCGGTGAGGAAGGCGTGCCAGGCGATCTCCGCCTCCTGCGGGTGGACCGGCATCGTGCACCGCACCTCGTAGACGGTGGACCACCAGCTGTGCTCCCCGGTCTCGTACAGGAACGTGAACAGCGGTACGGGCGCGGGCAGCCCGCTCACGCCCAGTTCCTCCTCGGCCTCGCGCAGCGCCGCCTCGTCGTAGGACTCGCCGGCGCCGACGACCCCGCCGACGAACATGTCGTAGTGCGAGGGGAAGACGAGCTTGTGCGCCGTGCGGCGGTGCACGAAGATCCGGTCCTCGGCGTCCCGGGCCAGGATGAAGGTGCAGCGGTGGCGCAGTTTGCGGGCGTACGCCTCGCCGCGCGGCGCCTGTCCCACCACCCGGTCCTGCTCGTCGACGATGTCCAGGATCTCGTCCGCGTTGAGCGGCTGGTGCTCGGTCATGCCGCCATGCAACCAGAGGTGCGCGGGCCGGGAACCGACCGGTCCCGGCCCGCGCACGGACCCGTCGTCCTCTCTCCGCGCACGGACCCGTAGTCCTCTGCCTGCGGGCGGTTCCGCCGTCACTGCCCCATGACGTACTTCACGGTCGGGCCGGTGGTCCAGCCGCCGTCCACCGCCAGCTCGGCGCCGGTGACGTAGGACGCGGCGTCGGAGAGCAGGAAGACCACGGCGCCCGCGATCTCCTCCGCCTCGCCGACCCGGCCCATGGGCGTGTTGGGGTAGTTCCCCTCGCCGCGCCGGATGCCGACCTCGGCGGTCATCGGCGTGTACGTCATCCCGGGGTGCACGGAGTTGACCCGGACGCGGTCGGTGCCCCACTCCACCGCGCCGATCTTCGTCAGCCCGCGCACGCCCCACTTGGAGGCGCCGTACCCGCCGGTCATCGCCAGGCCCATCAGCCCGGCGGCCGAGGAGATGTTGACGATCGAACCGGCGCCGCGCTCCCGCATCGCCGGGACGACCGTCTTCATGCCGATGAAGACGCCGGTGAGGTTGACGTCGAGCACCTTCCGGAAGAAGTCCACGGGGACCGTCTCCAGCGGCTGGCCCGTGGATATGCCCGCGTTGTTGACCAGCCCGTCCACGCCGCCGAACTCGGCCACCGCGAAGTCGGTGACCCGCTGCCAGTCGGCCTCCGAGGTCACGTCGTGGACGAGGAACCGGGCGCGCTCGCCGAGCCGCGCGGCGGTGGCGGCGCCCGCCTCCTCCAGGACGTCCGTGATGACGACGTTCGCGCCCGCCGCCACCGCCCGCTCGGCCGCCGCGGCGCCGAGTCCGCGTGCGCCGCCGGTGACGATGACGGTCTTGCCGGTGAGGTCGAAGGTGCCCGCCGCGCCCGTGGTGGTGGGGGTGGTGCCGTGGTCCGTCATGATCTGTTCCTTTGCGTCGGGTCCGGTCCGGGGGCACCGGGCCGGGCGGGGTACGGGGGCGCGGTCGCGAGCAGGAAAGCGGCGGTGGTGCCCGCGAGGTCGGCGAGGAAGACGTCCTCGTCGGTGAGGGGGACCGCCCCGTCCAGGTACTGCCGCGCGCGGTCCGCCAGCGCCGCCCCGAGCAGCGTCAGCGCCAGGTCGAGCCGCTCCAGGCGGATGGGCTCCGGAAGCCCGGCCGCGGTGAGCGCGTCCTCGATCAGGAGGATCAGCCGCCAGTAGGCGGTGCCCGCCAGCGTCGGGTGCGGGGTCCGGGTGCGGACCCCGCTCTCGTGGCTGAGCTGCGCGGAGATCCGCAGGCAGCGGCGCCCCCGGTCGGTCCGCAGCTCGGTCGCCTCGGCGGCGAGCAGCGCGTCGAGGAGGCGGCGCAGGACGAGGACGGGGGCGGGGCCGGCCGTGCCGTCGGGCCCGGCGTCCGCCCGCTCCCCGAGGGGCCCGGCGTCCGCCCGTCCCTCCAGCGCCGCCAGTGAAGGCGCCAGCGCCGCCAACCGGGGCGCCAGCGCCGCTTCCGTACGGGCCTGCCGCCCGGCCATGACGGCGTCCAGCAGACCCGCCCGCGAGCCGAAGTGATACTGGACGGCCGACGGGTTGCTTTGCCCGGCCAGCCGGACGATGTCCCGCAACTGGGCACCGTCCACCCCTTGCGCCGCGAAGACCTCCTCCGCGGCGCGGATCAGCTTGTCCCGGGTGCCGGTGCCGGAGCCGGTGCCTGATGTCCTCGCCATGAGCCCACTGTAATGCTGGCCATTATTAAAAGCGAGACCGCACGTCCCCGCAGCCCGCACCAATGGACGATGGCCCGGCAATATCAAGCCCATGCGGCTCGGCTGGCGGTCGGCGGCCCGCCATCTCAAGCCCGTGCGGCCTGCACCGATGGACGATGGCTCGGCCAAATCAAGCCCGTGCGGCCTGCTCCGATGGACGGTGGCCCGGCCAAATCAAGCCCGTGCGGCCTGCACCGATGGACGATGGCCCGGCCAAATCAAGCCCGTGCGGCCTGCGCCAATGGACGATGGCCCGGCAATATCAAGCCCGTCCGGCGATTGAGGACAACGCCCCCGGCGTTCACCGGTACCAAAGATCACCCACCACCCGCCCAAGAGCCCGTACCCGCGCTCACCGGGGTGTCCTCAAGCGCCGGACGGGCTGGGGGTGGCGACTCGGGGCCCCGGGATGCCGGGTGCGGCCGG
>NZ_JBEXNM010000049.1:0-59509 GCF_040611095.1 Streptomyces sp. NPDC003077
GCCCCCGCCGGGGTCAGGTCCGGCGGGGGCGGCGGGACGGCGTACGGGATCCCGGCGTGCCCCGAGGCCGCGGGCTCGCAGCCCCGCACCCGGGGCACGCGGGTGATCCGGGAACCCGCCGCCTGCTCGGAGAAGCCCGCTACGAGGCGGAGGCGGTCAGAGGTTCCCGCGCCGCTCCTGCTCGCGCTCGATCGCCTCGAACAGGGCCTTGAAGTTGCCCTTGCCGAAGCCCATCGAGCCGTGCCGCTCGATCATCTCGAAGAAGACGGTCGGGCGGTCCTGGACGGGCTTGGTGAAGATCTGGAGCAGGTAGCCGTCCTCGTCCCGGTCCACCAGGATCTTCAGCTCGCGCAGCGTCTCGACGGGCACCCGGGTCTCGCCGGCCCACTCGCCGAGCGTGTCGTAGTAGGTGTCGGGGGTGTCCAGGAACTCCACGCCCGCCGCGCGCATCGCCCGCACGCTGGCGACGATGTCGTTGGTGGCGAGCGCGATGTGCTGGACGCCGGGGCCGCCGTAGAACTCCAGGTACTCGTCGATCTGCGACTTCTTCTTGGCGATCGCCGGCTCGTTGAGCGGGAACTTCACCTTGCGGGTGCCGTCCGCGACGACCTTGGACATCAGCGCCGAGTACTCGGTGGCGATGTCGTCGCCGACGAACTCCTTCATGTTGGTGAAGCCCATCACCCGGTTGTAGAAGGACACCCACTCGTCCATCTTGCCGAGTTCGACGTTGCCCACGCAGTGGTCGATGGCCTGGAAGCGGCGCGGTCCGGGCTCCACTATCGGCCCGGCGGCGACGAAGCCCGGCAGGTAGGGGCCCTCGTAGTTGGTGCGCTCGACCAGGGTGTGCCGGGTCTTGCCGTACGTGGCGATGACGGCCCGGACGACGACGCCGTGCTCGTCCTTCGTCTCGTAGGGCTCCTCCAGGCCGGTGGCGCCGTGCTCCAGGGCGTACGCGTAGGCGGCGCGGGCGTCGGGGACCTCGATGGCGAGGTCGATGACGCCGTCACCGTGGGCCGCGACGTGGTCGGCGAGGAAACGGCCCCATTCGGTGGTGGGCTTGATGACGGAGACGAAGACGAAACGGGCGCTGCCGGATTCGAGAACGTAACTGGCGGTCTCGCGGCTGCCGTTCTCCGGTCCGGAGTAGGCCACACGGGTCATGCCGAAGGCGGTGGAGTAATAGTGCGCGGCCTGTTTGGCGTTGCCGACGGCGAAGACGACCGCGTCCATTCCCTTGACCGGGAAGGGATCGGCCCGCCGTTCCGGGTGAGGGTGGCCCGGCTCGGTCGTGGTGCCAGAGGTGCCGAGCCCGGTGCTGGGGGTGGGTTCGGTGTTCAGCGTGGTGTCTGCCATGGCCGCAGACTCTCCCTGATCCACAAGGTGCGCAATAGTTCACGTTTTTACTGGGCAACCTGTACACCGAACCGGCGATTCCGTCGGACGATTCGTACAGGATGACCACCCCTCAGGGAAGGACTGCCCATGGCGATCGATCATTTGGACGGACGGCTGCTGGAACTCCTCGCGGAGGAGCCCCGGATCGGCGTCCTGGAGGCGTCCCGGCGGCTCGGCGTGGCGCGCGGCACGGTGCAGGCGCGACTCGACCGGCTCCAGTCCAATGGGGTGATCCGCGGATTCGGGCCCGACGTCGATCCGGCGGCGCTCGGATATCCGGTGACGGCTTTCGCGACGCTGGAGATCAAACAGGGCCAAGGGGCCGATGTCCGTGTCCATTTGGCAACCGTTCCGGAAGTGCTGGAGCTGCATACAACGACCGGACATGGGGACATGCTGTGCAGACTCGTCGCCAGGTCCAACGCGGACCTTCAGCGGGTAATCGACCGCGTTGTAGGTTTTGACGGCATTATGCGGGCCTCGACGGCGATCGTCATGGAAAATCCGGTTCCACTGCGCATCATTCCCCTGGTGAAACAAGCATCGGGGAACTGACCGAGGAGAACGCCGAGTGAGCTTCTGGGAGTACGTCGGCAACCGGCACGCCCAGCTCCTGACGGACACGTTCCAGCACGCCAGCGCGGTATTCCAGTGCATGGTGATCGCCACCGTGCTCGGGGTCGCCCTCGGCGTGCTCACCTATCGCAGCGAATGGGCGGGCAATCTCGCGACGGCGAGCACCGCGACGATCCTGACGATCCCGTCCCTCGCGCTGATCGGCCTGCTCATCCCCATCGTCGGCCTCGGTGTCGCGCCGACCGTCATCGCCCTGACGCTGTACGGGCTCCTCCCCATCGTGCGTAACGCGATCGTAGGTCTGCGCGGGGTGGACGCCGATCTGCTGGACGCGGCCCGCGGCATCGGCATGTCGCGGGCGGCCCGGCTGTTCCGGGTGGAGCTGCCGCTGGCGTGGCCGCCCATCCTGACCGGCATCCGGGTCTCCACGCAGATGCTGATGGGCATCGCGGCCATCGCCGCCTACGCCTCCGGGCCCGGCCTGGGCAACGAGATCTTCCGCGGCATCGCCTCTTTGGGCAGTGCCAACGCGCTCAACCAGGTGCTTTCCGGGACGCTCGGGATCGTCCTGCTCGCTCTCCTCTTCGACGCCGTGTACGTCCTGATCGGACGCCTGACCATCTCCAGGGGGATCCGTGCCTGACCGCTCCACCTCCGGACCGTCCGGGTCCGTTCCCTCCGGCCCAACCGGCCCGTCCGGATCCGTTCCCTCCGTTCCCTCCGGCCCGTCCGGATCCGCTCCCTCCGGCAGCACCGTGGCCGGAATCGGCGCGCTCTCCGGCACCCGCACGGCCTCCGGCGCGGTCTCCGGCGCCGGTATCCGGCTGGAGAACCTCACCAAGCGGTACGCGGGCAGCCCCGGGCCCGCCGTGGACAACGTCACGATGGACATCAGGCCCGGCGAGGTCGTCGTCCTCGTGGGTCCGTCCGGCTGCGGAAAGTCCACCCTGCTCAAGATGATCAACCGGCTGATCGAACCGACCTCCGGGCGCATCCAGATCGGCGAGGAGGACGTCACCGGCATCGACCCGGTCAAACTCCGCCGCAAAGTGGGCTACTCCATTCAGACGTCCGGCCTGTTCCCGCACATGACCGTGGCGCAGAACATCGCCCTCGTACCGAAGATGATCGGCTGGTCGAAGGGCCGGGTCTCCAGCCGCGTCGAGGAGATGCTCGACCTGGTCGGACTGGACCCGGGCGAGTTCCACGGCCGCTACCCGCGCCAGCTCTCCGGCGGGCAGCAGCAGCGGGTGGGCGTGGCCCGGGCGCTGGCCGCCGACCCGCCCGTCCTCCTGATGGACGAGCCGTTCGGCGCGGTCGACCCGATCACCCGCGACCACCTCCAGGACGAGCTGATCCGCCTCCAGCACGAGCTGCACAAGACGATCGTCTTCGTCACCCACGACTTCGACGAGGCCATCAAGCTCGGCGACCGCATCGCCGTGCTGCGCGAACGCTCGCTGATCGCCCAGTTCGACACGCCGGAGGCCATCCTCACCAACCCGGCGGACGACTTCGTGTCCGGGTTCGTCGGCGCCGGGGCCGCGCTCAAACGGCTCAACCTCACCCGGGTGCGCGACGTGGGCATCGTCGACTTCCCGACCGCCGCCGTGGACGACCCCCTCCAGGAGATCTTCGACCTGCTGCGCTCCGGGACCACCAACGAGGTGCTGCTCCTGGACCGCCACCGCCGCCCGTACAAATGGCTGCGCCGCGGCGACCTCACCCTCGCCAAGGGCACGCTCGCCCGCGCCGGGACGCTCGTCCACGACACGGTGACCCGCGACGCGACGCTCCGGGACGCGCTGGAGGCGGTGCTCACCGACAACGCGGGCCGGGTCGCGGTCACCGGGCGGCGCGGCGAGTACATCGGTGTAGTGGACATGGAGACGCTGATGAACAACGTCCACGAGCTGCTGGAGGAAGACCGCTTGGAGGCCATGCAGCACCGGCACGAGCTCGCCGAGGCGCGGGCCCGCCGCACCCGCCAGGCCCAGGAGGGCCTGGGCGGCGCGGGCGGGAGCCTGGCATGAGCCCCGACGCCCGGCCACCCGGCGGCGACGGCCCCGGCCCGCGGCCCTCCGGCGCGCACGAGGCGCCCGGCGGCCCCGGCGTGGCCTTCCGCACCACCACCCACGCCACGCCCGACCCGGACGGCGTCCCGGGGGACTCCCCGAACGGCGCGTCCGCCGTGCCGCTCCCGACCCGGCCGCAGCGCCGCATCACCTGGCGCAAGGTGACGTTCCTGCCGGCCGTCCTGGTGGCCGTGCTGCTCGCCACCTGGCTGTGGTTCCGGGGCGCCGGACTGGACTCCGTCGCCCACCAGGCGGTGGACGACGGCAAAGTGTGGATCGCGGTGCGCCAGCACATCGCGCTGACCGCGCTGTCCACCCTCTTCGTGCTGGTCATCGCCATCCCGCTGGGCATCGCCCTGACCCGGGCGAAGCTGCGCCGCGCCTCGCCCGTCGCGATGGCCCTCGCGAACCTCGGGCAGGCGGTGCCCGCCCTGGGTCTGCTGGTGCTGCTGGTCATCTGGATCGGCATCGGGGGGCGCGCCGCCGTCATCGGCATGGTGATCTACGCGGTGCTGCCGGTGCTGGCCAACACCATCGCCGGCCTCAACGCCATCGACCCGACGCTCACCGAGGCCGCCCGCGGCATCGGCATGTCCTCGCTCGGCGTCCTGGGCCGGGTCGAACTCCCGCTGGCCGTCCCGCTGATCCTCGCGGGCGTCCGCAACGCGCTGGTCCTGAACGTCGGCACCGCCACGCTCGCCACCTTCGGCGGCGGCGGCGGGCTCGGCGACCTGATCTCGGCGGGCATCATCACGCAGCGGATGCCCGTCCTGATCCTGGGCTCGGTCCTGACGGTGGTCCTGGCCCTGCTGGTCGACTGGCTGGCCTCGCTGGCCGAACTGCTGCTGCGGCCCAGGGGGTTGGAGGGGAGTGAGTGATGGGGGCCAGGAGTGAGGACGGGGCGCCCGCCGGGTGCTCCGCGCGGGCGGTGCGCGGTGCTTACGCGGACGAGGGAACGGGGGCCCGTCCCCGGCGGCGGGCGCGCGGGCGGACGTACGTCCGGGGACACGGCCTGACGGCGGTGGCGCTCGCGGGCGCGCTCGTGGGGGTCGTGGCGCTGAGCGGGTGCGGCCTGGTCAGCGGCAGCCCCATGACGGACGACGTGCGGCCGGGCACGATCGGCCGCGGACTCCCGTTGAAAGGCGCCGAACTGACCGTCACGTCCAAGGAGTTCACCGAGAACATCATCCTCGGCCAGATCATGGGCCTGGCCTTCAAGGCGGCCGGGGCCACGGTCATCGACAAGACCAACATCCAGGGCACCATCGGCGCCCGCGAGGCCGTGAAGACCGGCACCGCCGACGGCATGTACGAGTACACCGGGACGGGCTGGATCACCCACCTCGGCCACGACAAGCCGATAGCGGACCCGAAGAAGCAGTGGGAGGCCGTCCGCGCCGGCGACCGTAAAAACGGCCTGGAGTGGCTGCCGCAGGCCCCCCTCAACAACACCTACGCCCTCGCCCTGAACGCCGACAACCAGCGGAAGCTGGGCGTGAAGACGCTCTCCGACGTCGCCGCGCTCGCCAAGCGGGACCCCGGCGCCGTCACCCTGTGCGTGGAGAACGAGTTCGCCACCCGCAACGACGGCTTCCCCGGCATGGCGAAGGCGTACGGCCTGAAGATCCCGTCCGGCAACATCCGGAAGATGACCGGCGGCGTGGTCTACACCGAGACCGCGCACGAGGGCCGCTGCGTCTTCGGCGAGGTCTTCACCACCGATGGCCGCATCAAGGCCATGGGACTGCGCGTCCTGGAGGACGACCGGCACTTCTTCCCGAACTACAACGCCGCCCCGGAGATGCACGCGGACACCATGAAGAAATACCCGCGGATCGCCGAGGTGCTGGCCCCCATCACCAAGGCGCTGACCGACTCGGTCGCCCAGAACCTCAACGCCAAGGTGGACGTGGACGGCGAGGACCCGCACAAGGTCGCCAAGGACTGGCTGGTGGAGCGGGGGTTCATCGAGGAGGGGTGAGGGGCGCCGGGGGGCGCGGGCCGGGCGTGGGGACGGCGTCGGGCCGCGCTGGGGCCGCGTCCGGGGGCCGAGGCTCGGGCTGCCCGCCGGAACTGGGTTCGGTTCGTCAGGGCGGGCGTCGTTCCTCGGGGCCGCGACCGGAGCCGGGACCGAGGCCGGGCACCGCCCGCGTTCAGGGCCCGGCGCCGCCCGTCAGCGGCCGAGGGCTCAGCGACCGTGGACTCAGCAGCTCGGGACCTTGCCGCCCGCGTTCAGGGCCTTGAGCGCATCCACGGCGCCGGCGAGCGTGGTGACGGGGATCAGGCGGACGCCGTCCGGCCGCCCGGCCTCGGCGTCCGCGCACTCGCCCTTGGGGACGAGGAAGACCGAGGCGCCGTCCCGGCCCGCTGCCTGGATCTTCAGGGCGACCCCGCCGACCACGCCGACCTTGCCGTCCGGGGTGATGGCGCCGGTGCCCGCGATCGTCCGGCCACCGGTCAGGTCCTTGCCCCGGCCGTCGCCGGCCACCTTGTCGACGACGCCGAGCGCGAACATCAGGCCGGCGCTCGGGCCGCCGATCTTCTCCAGGCGCATATCGACCTTCGCGCCCTTGGCCCGGTCCCCGAGGTAGGCGAGCGCGGCCTGGGTGGCGGTGCTCTGGGACTGGCGCATGTCCCGCATGTTGTGCTCCGCGACCTGCTGCTCGTTGTCGCCGACCGGATAGACCGAGTCCCGCGGCATGACGGCCTGGTCGGAGGCGAACCAGCCCTTGACCACGTCCGTGAAGTGCGCGGAGACCTTCGGGCCGGTCGCCACGATGGCCGTCATGCGCATCTGCCCGCTGGTCTCGCGGGTGGGCACGCCACTGATCGTGATCACCTGCTTGCCCTTGTCGGCACCCAGGACGTTCGCCGTCGAACCGGGGTACGCGAGCGTGAACGGCAGCGGGGCGAACGCCGCGGCGGCGAGCAGCGCGACGACGAGGACGGAGCACACCATCAGGGCACGGACGCGAGAAGACACCCCGCCACCCTAATTGACCTCCCCGGGACGCGACCCGCGGGCGGGGCCGTCCACCGCCGAGCCTCCCGGCGACACACCCTCGTCACGGAGCACCGCCCCCAAGGGCGCGCGAGCACGCTCCCGTCACGGAGCACCGCCCCCAAGGACGCGAACACGCTCCCGTCGTACGCCGCGCCCCCGCTCACCGCAGCGCTTCGGACACCTCGCGGGCCGCGTCGACCACCCGGGGGCCGACCCGCTCGGGCACGGTGTCCGCGAGCATCACCACGCCCACGCTCCCCTCGATGCCGGTGACGCCCAGCAGCGGCGCGGCGGCCCCGCTCGCCCCGGCCTCCAGCTCCCCGTGCGTCAGCGCGAGCCCGGCGTCCTCGATCCGCCCTTGGCGGGCCTTGAGGATGGCCCGACCTGCGGCCCCGCGATCGAGCGGGTGGCGGAACCCGGCCCGGTAGGCGACGTGGTAGTCGGTCCAGGTGGGCTCGACGACGGCCACGGCCAGCGCGTCCGTGCCGTCCACCAGGGTGAGGTGCGCGGTGGCCCCGATGTCCTCGGCGAGCGAGCGCAGCGCGGGCAGCGCGGCCTCCCGCACCAGCGGGTGCACCTGACGGCTCAGGCGCAGCACGCCGAGGCCCACGCGGGCCCGGCCGCCGATGTCGCGGCGTACGAGGGCGTGCTGCTCCAGTGTCGCGAGCAGGCGGTACACCACGGTCCGGTTGACGCCGAGCTTGTTGGACAGCTCGGTCACGGTCAGGCCGTGGTCGGTGTCGGCGAGCAGTTTCAGGACACGCAGTCCTCGGTCGAGCGTCTGGGAGGTTTCCGCGGTCACGACGCCCCCTCCTCGGGTGAGTGGCGGCTCGTCGCGCACCTCGCGCTGCCCGTCCCGGAGCAGCGCGCGCGCAAGAGGCCGCCGGCCGCTTGGCTCCGGCTGCGCTCCGCGGCGGCGCTGCCACGGGGCGTGTGCGTCACCGGACAGTAGCGAGCCAGTCCGATGAGCGGAAGAGTCCGTCCAGAATCCGGTCTCCGGCGCCCGGAATATCCCTTCCACGTCCGCCGACCGTGCCCCGACTCGCCCGGTATGGCCCGCGTTTGGGCCTCGGACGGCCTGCGTCTTCACCGGTCGGTACGCCGGGCGCGTACGGGGGCGCACGGGTCCCCGCGTGCGCCTTGTGACGGAGGGTGAAAGGCTCGAAGGGCGGCGTCCGTTTTCCGGACACCGCCCTTCGGAACGGGTGAGCCATCAGGCGCCGAGGGGGCCTACCACGAGGAGGCGCCCGTCACCGCATCCGCGTCGCCCACTCCCGGACCTTCCTGATCCGCTCGTTGAGCTGCCCGGCCGTGGCCTCCGCGCTCGGCGGGCCGCCGCACACCCGGCGCAGCTCCGTATGAATCACGCCGTGCGGCTTGCCGCTCTGATGCACGTACGCGCCCACCAGCGTGTTGAGCTGCTTGCGCAGCTCCAGCAGCTCCTTGTGCGTGACCACCGGCCGCCGCTCGGCGGGCAGTTCGAGCAGGTCGGCCTCGCTGTCCGGCTTCTTGCGGCTGTGCGCGATCTGCCGGGCCTGCCGCTTCTGGAGCAGCATCTGCACCTGGTCGGGCTCCAGCAGGCCGGGGATGCCGAGGTAGTCCTGCTCCTCCTCGCTGCCCGCGTGGGCCTGCATCCCGAACTCGGCGCCGTCGTAGAGCACCCGGTCGAAGACCGCCTCGGACTCCAGCGCCTCGAAGGAGAACTGCTCCTGCTCGCCGGTGTCCTCGTCCTGCTGCTTGTTGGCCTCGTCCATCTCCTTCTCGGACTCGGCGTAGGGGTCCTCATCGCCGTCCTTCTTGGGCTTGTCGAGGACGTGGTCCCGCTCGACCTCCATCTCGTTCGCGAACCCGAGCAGCATGGGGACGGTCGGCAGGAAGACGGACGCCGTCTCGCCGCGTTTGCGGGAGCGCACGAAGCGGCCCACGGCCTGCGCGAAGAACAGCGGCGTGGAGATCGTCGTCGCGTACACGCCGACCGCCAGCCGCGGCACGTCCACGCCCTCGGACACCATCCGGACGGCGACCATCCACCGGTCGTCCGAGCGCGAGAAGTCGTCGATGCGCTGCGAGGCGCCGCTGTCGTCGGAGAGGACGAGGGTCGGGCCCTCGCCGGTGATCTCGCGGATCAGCTTGGCGTACGCGCGGGCCTGCTCCTGGTCGGAGGCGATCACCAGCGCGCCGGCGTCCGGGATGCCCTTGCGGACCTCGGTGAGGCGGCGGTCGGCCGCCCGCAGGACGTTCGGCATCCACTCGCCGCGCGGGTCCAGCGCCGTGCGCCAGGCCTGCGAGACGGCGTCCTTGGTCATCGGCTCGCCCAGCCGGGCCGCGATCTCGTCACCGGCCTTGGTGCGCCAGCGCATGTTGCCGCTGTACGACAGGAAGATCACCGGGCGGACGACGCCGTCGGCCAGCGCGTTCCCGTAACCGTAGGTGTAGTCCGCCGAACTGCGGCGGATGCCGTCGTTGCCCTCCTCATACGTCACGAAGGGGATCGGGTTGGTGTCGGAGCGGAACGGCGTACCCGTCAGCGCGAGCCGCCGGGTGGCCGGCTCGAACGCCTCCAGGCACGCCTCGCCCCAGGACTTCGAGTCACCGGCGTGATGAATCTCATCGAGGATGACGAGGGTCTTGCGCTGCTCGACGCGGTTGCGGTGCAGCATCGGCCGCACGCCCACACCGGCGTACGTCACGGCGACGCCGTGGTACTCGCGGCCCAGCGGGCCCGCGCTGTACTCCGGGTCGAGCTTGATCCCCAGCCGGGCGGCGGCCTCGGCCCACTGCTTCTTCAGGTGCTCGGTCGGTGCGACGACCGTCACCTGCTGCACGACGTGGTGGTGCAGCAGCCAGGAGGCGAGGGTCAGCGCGAACGTGGTCTTGCCCGCGCCGGGCGTCGCCACCGCGAGAAAGTCCCGCGGCTGGGTCTGGATGTACTTGTCCATCGCCCCCTGCTGCCAGGCACGCAGTTTGCTGGCGGTACCCCAGGGCGCGCGGCCCGGGAAGGCGGGGGACAGGTGGTGGTTGTTGGTGGCGCTGGTGGTGGTAGTCACGGTCTCCGTCGGGCGGGTCGGCGAACGGCAACCGCGCAAGGGTAACTCGCCCGCGACGGCCGAGGCGCAGTCGCGGAAGGCGCCCACGGGGGGCGGATCCGGCCATTCGGGGGCGGTGTGCTCGGGGGGTGGTGGGGGTGCCTGGGGTGCGGTGGGGCGGGGGGCCGGGGCGTCGTCGGACGGGGGTCCACGGCCTGATCGGACGGGGGTCCGGGGCATCGTCGGACGGGCGTCCGCAGCCTGATCAGGCAGGTGCCCGGGGCATCATCGGATGGGCGCCCGCAGCCTGATCGGACGGATGTTCGCAGCCTGTTTCCGCAGGGCCTCGGGCGTCGGCCTCGGGGGTGCCCCGGCCCGCTCCCGCCGCCGCCCCGGACACGTTCCCCCCACCGCCCAGGGCCTGTCCCCGCCGCCATCCCGGACGCGTTCTCCCACCACCCAGGGCCTGCCCCCGCCGCCGTCCCCGCACGCGTTCGCTCACTGCCCGGGGCCGACCCCCTCGCCGTCCCCGGACGGTCGCGTTCCCCTGCCGCCCGGAAGCCCGCCCCCATCGCCGTCCCCGGACGCGTTCCCCCACCGCCCGGGACCTGCCCCCGTCCCCGTCCCCGTCCCCGTCCGCTCCCGGCCCCCAGCCCGGCCCGACGGCCTCCCCCACCCCCTCAGACCGGCTGTGCGGCAGCAGCCGCCGCCTTCGGCTTCCGAACCGGGATGCGGGTCGCCACCCAGGCCCCCACCAGAGCCACCGCCGCCATGGCGAAGAACACCACCGCGAAGGCCATGCCGTGCCCGCCGGAACCACCGG
Source organism: Streptomyces sp. NPDC003077 (assembly GCF_040611095.1). Lineage (NCBI taxonomy): Bacteria > Bacillati > Actinomycetota > Actinomycetes > Kitasatosporales > Streptomycetaceae > Streptomyces > Streptomyces sp. NPDC003077. Next base: position 10,903 of record NZ_JBEXNM010000049.1, read on the forward strand.
AGCCGCCGCCCGCCACCCCGGCCGCGGCCACCGTCCCTCCCCCGAAACCGACGAACAGCAGGCCGCTCACGCCCACGCACGTCACGTTGCCGAGGGCGTCGGACACCTGGAGGGAGGCGGCGTTGCTGCCCGCGTCCTCGGGGCGGGAGAGCTTCAGGAGCAGCACACTGCCGCTGGAGATGTTCAGCCCGATGCCGTATCCGCCGAGGGTCCAGGCGACCGCCACCAGCCACACCGGCATCCCGTCGATCAGCACCAGCGGTACGGCCAGAATGGCCGCGGCCACGAACAGCAGGCCCACGCACATCAGCCGCTCCCGGTACGCCCCGAAGCGCGGCCGGCTCTGCGTGAACGAGCCGAGGGCCCAGGCCAGCCCACCGGCCGTGAGGGACAGCCCGGCGAGCGTCGCCGTCAGGCCGCGCTCGGTGACGAGCATGAGCGGGATGAAGCTCTCGGCGCCGAGCAGCGACCCGGCGGCCAGCCCGCGGATCAGGATGACGGACGGCAGCCCGCGCGCCGCCCGGAAGGTGCCCTTCGGCAGCAGCCGCAGGATGGACGGGACCACGAGCGCCAGCCCGGCCACCGCGGGAATCAGCGAGAGCCAGCTCAGCCCCTGGGCCGCGTACTGAAGGAGCCCGGCACCCGCCGCGACGGCCAGGGCGAGCAGGATGCGGCGCTTGTTCACGGCCGGCGACCCTTCCGCGTCCGGCAGCTTGCGCAGCGCGGGCAGCATGACCAGCAGCGGCAGCAGGATGAGCACCGGTATGGACAGGAAGACCCAGCGCCATCCCAGGTGCTCGGTGACCGTCCCGGCGAGCAGCGGCCCGACGATCACCGGCAGCACCCACGCCGCCGAGAACCCGGCCATCACCGACGGCCGCAACCGGTCCGGATAAGCGCGCCCGACCACGACGTACAGGGCGACGATCACCAGCCCGCCCCCGAGCCCCTGGACCGCACGCCCCGCCACGAAGATCAGCATCTCCCCCGCCGCGCCGGCGATCACCAGCCCGGCGCCGAACGCGGCGATGCCGGTGAACAGCGGCGCGAGCGGCCCCTTGCGGTCGCTCCACTCACCGGACAGGGCCATGGCGAACAGGCTCGCGGTGAAGTACGCGGAGAAGGCGTACGCGTACAGTTCGATGCCGTCCAGGGCCCGGGCGGCCACCGGCATGGCGGTGTTCACGGCGCTGGCCTCGAAGGCGATCAGCGAGACGACCGAGATGATGCCGAGGGTCAGCGCCCGGTAGGGGCGGCTGAGGACACCGCCGCGCTCTTGTTCCTCCTCGGGCTCCGTCCCGGGTGGGGCTACGGCAGGGTCGGCGGGGGCGACGTCGGCGTCGCGTGGGTCCACGGCAGTCATACGGGTCAGAGTAAGAGCCGTAGACACCTCTCACCCCTGTCGCGGGACGGAGATCTTTCTGCGCCCTTCGGCCTACACCGTCCGACCTCGGCCCAGGGACGATGACGCGGAACGGACGGAAATGGCCGGTAACGGCCACACCGGACGGACGGGGGCCCTTCTGGTCCATGCCGGAACGATGCCCAATCCGCCAAATTCCGGACCCCCTCCGCCACTTGACGTACTCCGGGTACAGCCCTAGCCGCCCGCCTCGGACCTGCTGGCTTCGCACGGGCGACCCGGCCGACCGGGTGCCGGGGTGGCATCCGGGACCGACGGGAAGCGGGGCACGCATGGTCCCGTGGCGCCTTCCGCTCCCTCGGACCACCGCTCCAAACCCCCTGATCCGGTTGGCGCTTTCCACCCTGAAAGCACGGGGAACGGTCGCACTAGCGTGGCGCCCGGTGACGGACCGGGGACCGTCCCCGGTCGCAGAACAGGGGGTATCGAACATGGCCAACGCGATCTTCCGCCCGATCTCCAAGATCTTCCGGAACATGGCGTGGACGTCCGGCAACGGCGAGACCCTGCTGCGTCTCCAGGAGGACGGCAACTTCGTCGTCTACCGCAACGGCAAGCCCGCCTGGCAGGCCGAGGGCGTCTACCCGTACGGCGAGTCGGCCGTCATGCAGCAGGACGGCAACCTCGTCGTGTACGACGCCAGCCAGACCGCCGTCTGGGCGTCCAACACCTCCGGCAAGCCCGGTGCCGAACTGGCCATCCAGGATGACGGCAACGTCGTCATCTACTACCAGGGCAAGGCCATCTGGCACACCAACACCGCGGGGTGACCCAGCCCGGCGACCCGGTCCCGCCTCGTCCCGGGTCGCCGGTCCCGGCGTCCGTGGCGGGCGCCTACCCACTCACCCCGCCACGGGCGCACGGGCCCACGACGCAGGCGCCGCCCCCCTGCTCCGCCGCCAACCCCGCTTCATGAAGCCCGTGTTGCAACCACATGGCGGCACCCTCCCACCTCTTGCCGACACCCCCGCCCCACGGCATAAGGTCAGGACATCACCTCGGCGCTTCCCCGCCGGCCCACAAGGGCCCCGGAACGAAGCACCAGGTCGACGGCCGTGTGCCCGAGTGGTTGAGGGGCTCGCCTGCAAAGCGAGTTACGCCGGTTCGATTCCGGTCACGGCCTCTGTTGTACGTCGTCATGAAGGCGGCCCCGGTAGGCATCGGGGCCGCCTTTTGCTGTCCGCTCTCCTCGCCGACCCCAGTCGGCCAGTGCTCCGGGGCCGCTCTGCGCAGTCTCCGTTGCTGACCCCGCTGTACGAGGGCTTTCGCCATGTGCAGGTCCTCGCCTCTCTCGCATAGAACCTGATCAGGGTTCGAGTGCGCTTCCTGAAAGGCCCTACGCATAATCTCGTTACAACTTGTACTCGTAGCCGATCGTCAAAAGAGCGGGCAGGCACCACTCGCCGTACACGATGGCGCCTTCTTTGTCGGACCATTCATGGGCCCCGGCAAGGATGGGTGCGCCGACCGGAATGCCCAGATGCCCGGCCTCGCGATGGTCGGCGGTACGAGCATGTATAGCGTCCCGCCCGCAGCGCACGGTACGACCAGTAGCGCTCTCGATCTGCGACAGCAAATCGTTACCACGCCCTGGATGGCCTGCGACCGGAACCCCTGGTTCCCTGCTGAGCAAATCCGGGACCAGCGGTGCGAATTCCCTCGGGTACCAGTCGACCTCAAGAGCGAGCCGCTGCTTTCCAGCCCCGATGATGTACTCACGCCGCACGACTTGCTCATTCGGCTCCTGATCAAAAAGCTCGGCCACATACAAGGGCGGCACGATGACCTCCGCAGACACCACCCTCTTCGTTTCCCCAGCGCCAAGGATGCTGCCCATGCGGCGAATGCGTTCGAGCCTGTCGGCCGGCGTCGAAACGTTGCGTGCGGCATCAGCAACAAAAGATCCTCGCTGAGTGGTGACGATCCAGCCTTCCGTCCGAAGCCAGCCCATCCCGGCGCGAACGGTGGCCGTGGCCACTCCATGTTCCTCGGACATCTCTCGAACACTCGGAAGTCGCTCGCCAGGAAATAGCACACCGTCTCGAATCTTCTGGCGGTAGGTCTCGGCGATGCGACGATTCGGCGTGGTCATGGGGCGATGCTCGCACAGCAACGCTCGTGTGAGCTAGTTCACATGCAAGCATTGCGCCTGAACTAGTTCAAGTCCTAGTTTCGAGCTAGCACAACCTCGCTCCGGTTTGGTTGATCGCTCGTGGTTGGTGCTGCCACGTATGAACAGGCCGACGGTTCGTCGTCATGAAGGCGGCCCCGGTGAGTACCGGGGCCGCCTTCGCCGTTCCTGGTGCACTACTTTTTCAACGTCGAGACGAACTCCGTCCAAGCCCGGTCAGGGAACCGCAGGATCGGGCCGAAAGGGTTCTTGGAGTCGCGCACGGGGACGAGTCCGGGAATGCCGTCGCAGACTTCAACGCACAGTCCGCCGTCACCGTTGCAGTAGCTGCTTTTACGCCAGGCTGTCAGTTTTGGCATTTTTTCGGTGATCCTCTGCTACGGAGGTGATGAATTCGAGCGAGGTACGAGGCGGGAGGGCGATAGCCCTGGCCCACTCAAAGGATGCTTGGTACTTACGCACCAAGCCTTGGTCTTCCACGAGCTGCCCTGAGTACGCGCTCTCAAGGTATGCGGCTGGAGGGTCTTCCGCAAAGCCGAAAAGCGCCAGTTGACCTGTGCTCGTAAGGGCATGTACCCCTTCTTTGACCTGGAGCACCTGGATCACCGCGCGCCTTCCGTGCGCAACATCTACGGCGTGTGCCAGCTGCTCCGACATCACCGCGGATGAGCCGATGGGTGCGGTGAGGACCAATTCGTGGATAATCATCCACAGAAGAGGCACTTTCTCGCTTTCGAGAATGTTCGCTGATCGATCAAGCCGAGCGCGGACGTTCGTTGCCGTATCCTCCGGTGACTGGTTCGGGGCGGCTGCTTGCATGAGCGCCGTCGCGTACCCCTCTGTCTGCAATAGACCTGGCAAGACGACACCCGCGTACTCACAGATGGACGTGGCCTCCCCGAGGAGCACGGCGGCCTGCTTGGCGTAGTCGGGCACGTCGGCGTGCTTGGCAATCGTGATCGCCATACGTTCGAACAGGCCGTCGGTCTTCAGCACGAGGTCAAACGCTCGCGCCAACGGCGGCTGTGCGCGACGCACGCCCGATTCGATCTGGCAGATGAAGGCCCCGCTGACGTGCGTGAGGGACCCAAGTGCCTGCTGGGTGAGTCCGGCTTCTTCTCGCCGGTGCTTGAGTTCCTGCCGGAAAATCTCTTCTGGCCCCGCCATATCCAGCCCCCTGCCACTAACCGCTCGTCGCGTTATGGACAGCTCCACTTCATCGTGGCACCGGCCTTTCGCCCGAGGAATGCCCGTAGCTTCACTCGTACGAGTGCGTAACCTCTTGCCGTCGTCGGCATGTGCCCATACCTGCGTATGCCAAGGAACAGTTGACTTTGCTAGTGCGCGGCCCCTCCCCCTGCGGCCCACCTCGCCGTTTGCTTCATGTGGGACAGAGAGGAGGCGGTGAGGTGACCTACCGCGAAGGTGTGTACGTCGTGAACACCGCGACGGGGCTGGTCGGTGAAGTCGTCCAGGCCAATGACGAAGCGGATCGCGCGCTCCTGCGGTTCAGCGGTGACCACCACGAGTGGGTAACCGGGCGAAAACTCAGGTTGGCCTCGGCCCATGAGTGCCATCAGGCCGCGCACGAAGCAGCAGGGCGACAGCCGTGATCAGCGGCTGGGTCTTGGACACCGTGACCGGTTCCGTAGGCCGCGTAATAGGCCGAACGCGGGCGCTCCTGGTGATCGAGGGCCCAAGCAACGAAGCGGGTAAACGCCGTGGCTGGCAATGGCTCGCTTCCCCGTTCTCACTCCGCCCGGCAACACCGGCGGAATGCGCCGAGTTCTCGACACCGACACCACAAAGGGGTGGTTCACATGGCGCACGCGGCGTTCTACACCGGGAAGGACCTGGACGCCTGGCTGTACGAAGCAAAGCCGGTACCCGGATGTCAGATCTGCCAGGAACAGTGGGACGCCCGGCAGGAGGCTTTCGCGGAACACGACACCTGGGCGGCGTTCGCGGCGAGCCAGGCAATCCGGCGACATCCCCGGCACCAGTGATCGGGGCCAACTGCTCATGATGACCGACCTATTCGGCGGGGAATGGCACGGCACCGTCTACTACGTGCCCGCCTCTCACGTCATTCCGCCTTGCCCGTTCCCCTGCTCGGTGTGCTGGTCGGCGGGACGCCAAAGGCCGGCCGGGAAAGCGTCCCCCGGCGACCGGCGGGACACCGGATCACCCCCGGCAGAGCAGCCCGTCCACACCCCACCGCCTCGTATGAACAGGCCGACGGGCCCTGAAGCAGCTCCCCTTACCCCCTGAGGGGAGCCCACCCAAATCCGCCCTCCATCAGGAAGGAGGTGGCAATGCGCCACTGACAACCGCATAGAAGAGCCCGACACCGGAGCATGCCTGCTACACAGGTGTCGGGCTCTTCCCATCGCGGCAGCCTGCGACATCCGGGCGGTGACGCGCTGCCGATCGCCGCCCTCGCCGCCGACGGCACCTCTACGATCCGCGGCATGTTCCGTCTCCGGCGCGGCTACGGCCACCTGCTGGCCAACCTCACCACGCTGGGAGCCGACATCATCCACATTCCGGAGGCCCCCTGATGCCCGTACCGTTCCCCGCCGCGGACACCGCCCGGCTCCACGAAACCCTCGCCACCCTGGTCGATGACGGCGGCACTCCGGGCGGTGTCATCGTCTGCGGCACCGCCGACGGCCGGCGGCGTGTCCTGACGGCCGGCATCGTGGCCCCCGAGTGCGGCGACGCGTCCCCGGCCACGGACACGACGTACGACATCGCCTCCCTGACGAAGGTCGTCGCCACCTGGCCCCTGGTCGGCCGGGCCCTCGACGCCGGGCTTCTGGATCTGGACGCGCCGGTGCGAGACGTGCTGCCACCGATGGCCGGTGAAACGCCCAGCGGTGACGCTACCGTCCGGCAACTGCTGACGCACACCGCCGGTCTGCGGGCCTCCACCCGCCTGGACCTTTACCGAGGCGCCGAGGCCCAATTGCACGAACTCCTGTGCAGGGAGCCGCTGGAAGGACAACCCGGTCGGCACCGGTACGTCAACCGCGGCTACATCCTGCTCGGCCTGGCACTGGCCCACATCCACGCCACGCCCCTGGACGTGCTGGCACACGAGCTGTGGACCGACCTGCGCATGGGAAGCACCCGCTACGGACCCGTCACCCGGGCCCGGGACGTCGCCCCTACCGAACAGCGCGTCCCCGGCGCACCGCGGATCTGGGGTGCCGCCCACGACGACAACGCCGCTCTGATGGGCGGTATCGCGGGTCACGCGGGCGTCTTCTCCACGCCCAACGACCTCGCCACCTACGCCCTCAGTCTGATCACCGCCTTCACGGGCAAAAGCGGTGCTCTGGACCGGTGGCTACGGGCCGCTCTGATCCCGCACGCACCGATCGAGCCGGGTCTGCACCGCGGCCTGTCCTGGGTCCTCGCCGACGGGGGACGCGTCGCCTACCACCACGGCTTCACCGGAACCAGCCTCTACCTGGCGCCCGACACCGGCCGCTACCTGGTGATCTGCACCAATGCCGTCTACCACGGCCCGGCCCGCGCCCGCCTCGCACCGCTCCGGGCCCTCGCTCTGAAAACCGTCTCGGCGACCTGACACCCGGAGGACCACGATGGGGAGCTGCCGGCCGACCGCACCACCCCTGCGTCTGGGAGGCCCTGCCAACCGGATGATGGCCCTCCGAGGACAAGAAGCCACCACCAGCCCACGTCCCGAACCGGTGCGGACCCCTGCGGCGCCGACGGTTCGCCCACAGGCTGAGGGCGGTCCCGTCAGCTGACGAAACCGCTCCCGCTACCGCCCCTGCTCCGCCCCCACCGGCACCACCACCGCCGCCTGCGGCCGAATAGGCAGCCGGTTGACCGGCCGCCCCGTCGCCGCCCGGACCGCCGCGGCGACCGCCGCCGGGGAGGTGACGACCGGAACGGCGCTCGCGGGCTTGGCGCCGAAGGGGGCCACGACGTCCCGCTCCTCGACGAGTTTGACGATGCGGATGTCGGGGGCGTCGAGGGCCGTGGGGAGGGGGTAACCCGTGAGGTCGGGGCGGCGGATTCGGCCTCGGGTGGTGCGGAGGTTTTCTGTGAGGGCGGCGCCCAGGCCCTGGGTGATGCCTGCCTCGATGCGGGTGTGGAGTTGGCGGGGGTTCAGGACGCGGCCGACGTCCTGGGCGACCGTCATGTCCACGACGCGGACGGTGCCGAGTTCGACGTCCACGTCCGCGACGCAGCGGACCGCGCAGAAGGCCATGCCGACGAACGCGTCGCCCTGGCCGTCGCCGGCGAGCGGTTCGGTGGGGTGGGGGCGGCACTGGGCGGTGGCCCACAGTTCCTTGCCGTCGAGCGCTTCGGCGACGGTGGTGCTCAGGACACCGTCGTAGGAAGTGATTTTTCCGTCGGTGATCTGGAGGAGTTCGGTGGACATGCCGAACTTGTGCGCCAGGGGCTGGAGGAGCTGGGTGCGCACCATCTTGGCGGCGCGTTCCACGGCCCCGCCCGAGACCCACGTGTGCCGGCCGTGGCAGGCGGGTCCGGCGGGCGGCTGGTCGGTGTCCACGCCGGCGACGTGGACCTCGTCGATGCCCAGGGTCTCCTGGACGATCTGCCGGGCGAGGGTGCTGAAGCCCGAACCGGTCTCCACCGCCGCGCAGATGACGGTGGCGACCGAGCCGCTGACCTTGACCGTGGCCGTGGACACCTCGTCGGTGCCCTCGGCCCCGAGGACGTGCACCATGCCCAGCGCGTAGCCCACGCCGCGCCGGACGGCGGACGGCTCGCCCGCGCCCTCCGGGCCGCCCGGGAGGAGCCAGTCCGCCTCCGGCGCGTCCTTGGGGAGTTCCGGCAGCGGCGCGTCCTTCACGGCGCGCAGCAGCTCGGCCACCGGGGCCGGGCAGGTGACGGTCTGGCCGGTGGGGAGCAGGTCGCCGGTGGCCATGACGTTGCGCAGGCGCAGTTCGGCGGGGTCGAGGCCGAGTTCGGCCGCGAGCTTGTCCATCTGGCCCTCGTACGCGGCGCAGACCTGGAGGGCGCCCTCGCCGCGCAGGTGGCCGGAGGGCGGGTTGTTCGTCCGTACGGCCCAGCCCTCCACGAAGGCGTGCGGGACGACGTACGGGCCGCAGGCGAAGGAGACGGCGGCGGCGAGGGCGTCGGAGGAGGTGTCCGCGTACGCGCCCGCGTCCATCAGGATCTGCGCCTCCACCTTGACCAGCTTGCCCTCGGCGTCGGCGTGGTGGCGGTAGCGCAGGAGGGTCGGGTGGCGGTGGGCGTGACTGAGGAAGGACTCCTCGCGGGTCGCCGCGTACTTGACGGGGCAGCCGGTGCGCAGCGCCAGGAGGCCCAGGGCCAGTTGGATGCCCGGGTCCTCGCGGTCGGCGGTGGCGCCGGGGACGCCGGTGACGACGACCTTGACGCGCTCGGGCGGCAGCCGGAAGCAGGCGGCGGCCAGGTCGCGGTCGCCGTGCGGGTCGGTGGACGCGGTGTAGATCTCCACGCCGCCGTCCGGGCGCGGCACCGCGAGCCCGGCCTCGGCTCCGATGGGCGCGGGGTCCTGGCGCCCGATGCGGTACAGGCCCTCGACGACGACCTCGCCGGTGGCCTCCGGGTCGCCGAAGCGGAGCGGGATGTGCCGGATCAGGTTGCCGTCCGGGTGCAGCGGTTCGGCCTCGAAGGCGAGCTGCGGGTCGGTGACCGGCTCCAGGACCTCGTACTCGACGGCGATGGCCGCCGCCGCCAGGCGCGCCGTGTCGGGGTGGTCGGCGGCGACGGCGGCGATCGGCTCGCCGTGGTGGCGCACCTCGTCGCGGGCGAAGACCGGGCGGTCGGCGATGCCCCGGCCGTACCCGGCGTCGCCCGGCACGTCCGCGTGCGTGATGACGGCCCGCACGCCGGGCATCTCCGCGGCGTGCTTGGTGTCGACGGACAGCACGCGGGCGCGCGGGTGCGGCGAGCGCAGGATCGCGGCCCACAGCAGGCCGTCGGCCCACAGGTCGGACGCGTACGGGAAGGTGCCCTGCGTCTTGGCCGGGGCGTCGGCGGACGGCAGGGAGACGCCGATGCCGTGCGGCGCGGGCTCGGCGGCGGGAGCCGGGGCCGGGACACCCGCCTCGGGGGTGGTGGTGGCGCCGTCGGTCGAGCCGGTCATGCGGTGCCTCCCGTCTGCGGGTCGGCGCCCGAGGGCGGGGCGTGCGGGGACGGGGCGTTCGGGTCGAACGCGGCCGGGTCGTACGGGGTGGGGTCGTACGCCGCCGTCGCCGTGGGGTCGTAGGCGGCCTGGGCGTAGGGCGCCTGGTCGGGGTAGGGGTAGGCCGCCGGGTCGGGGGGTGTTCCCGGGGCGTGCGTCGCCGTTTCCGCGTCGTAGGGCGTGGCGGGGTCGTAGGCGGGCTGGTGGAGGGGGTCCGTGGTGTAGGTGTTCGGGTCGTACGAGGACGATTCCTGGGGGGCGTACGCACCTTGAGTGGACGCGTCGCCCGGGAGGCCCGCGTCCGCGTCCGCGTAGTCGGTCCCGTACGCGCCGCCTTGCGTGGTTCCGTCCGGGACGCCCGGGTCCGCGAAGCCGGCCTCGTGCGCGTCCGGTGCGGTCGGCTCGGCGGGCGGGTCGGTGGGGCCCGCCTGGTGGGGGATGCGGGCACCCGTGTCGGACGCCGCGGCCTCGGCCTCCGCCTCGGCGGCCTCGGCCGCCTCCTCGCGTCCCCGGACGACCTCGTCGACCGCGTCGAGCACGCCGCGGTACCCCGAGCAGCGGCACAGGTTGCCGCACAGCGCCTGGCGCGCCTCCAGCTCGGTCGGGGCGTGGTTGCCCTCCAGCAGGTCGTGGATGGTCATCGCCATGCCCGGAATACAGAAACCGCACTGCACGGCGCCGGACGCCACCAGCGCCCGCTGGACGTCGGACGGCACCCCGTCCTTGGCCAGGCCCTCCACCGTCCGCACCTCGCTGCCCGCGGCGGTCGCGGCGGGCACCAGGCACGACGCGACCAGCCTGCCGTCCACCTGGACGGAACAGGCGCCGCACTCGCCCTGCGAACAGCCGTCCTTGGCCCCGGCCAGCCCCAGCCGCTCACGGAGCACGTAGAGCAGGGACTCGCCGATCCAGGCGTCGGTGACGGGGCAGTCGACGCCGTTGACGCGCAGCACGTAGGAGAAGTGCGGGTGCTCGTCGTGCGGCTCGGTGGGGAAGGCGTCCGTGGGGAGGGCGTCCTCCGGTCCGGTGCTGGGCTCGGCGGGCGCACGGCCTGCCTCCGCGTCCCGCTGCTGCCGGGGGGCGGGGACCGCGGCGGCGGCCACGGGGGCCTCGTCCGGGGAGGGGAGGGCGGTGTCGCGAGTGGTGTCGGAAGTGGTGTCGGGGGTGCTGTCCGTGTCCTCGGTGGTGTCGTTCTGGGGGAACGGGGCGGCCTGGGCCGGTGCCGGGGCGGGCTCCGGGGGCATGGCGGCGTCCGGCGCCGGGTCGTCGGCAGGCGCAGCGTCCATGGGCGCGTGGGCAGCCGAGCCGCCCATGTCGAACGCGGCGGGGTCGGCGGTCTCGTAACCGGCGGCGGGGGTGCCGTGCGCGGGAGTGCCGTGCGCCGGAGTGCCGTGCGCCGGAGTGCCGTGCGCCGGAGTGCCGTGCGCGGGGGTGGAGTCGTATGACGGGGGGGCCGCGTGTTCCGGTGTCCCGTGCGGCGACGCCGCGTCTGCGGACGGTTCGTGGCCGGGCGTTCCGGGGTCGTACGCGTCCCGCAGCGGCATGCCGCGCCCGAGCGTCCCATGGCCGGACGCGTCGTGATCGGGCGTGTCGTGGGCGGGTGCGTCGTGGGCGGGTGCGTCGTGGGCGGGTGCGTCGTGGGCGGGCGCGTCGTGATCGGGCGCGTTATGACCGGACGCGTCGTGGGCGGGGTTCTCCGGCTCTGTTGCCTCGTGTCCGGGGGGCTGATGCGCCGTCAGGGAATCGTCCGTCACAGCAGGGCGAGAGACCTCCTGGTCCCCCGCCGCGCGCCGCTGCGTCGGGAACTCGTGTCCCGCGAGCTGACCGGCACCGGCGTGATCGAACGGCGCGTGGCCCGCGTCCGTCCCTCCTCGGTCCGTGCCCCCGCGGTCCATGCCCACCTCGCCCGGGCCCGGCTGTTCCGGAACGCCGTGGCCCGCGTGGGGCGCCTGGTGGTCGGCATAGTCGGTGCGGTCGGGGTGGTCGGGGTGGTCGCCCAGACGCGTGTGCCCTGCGTGTCCCGTGTGCTCCGCGTACTCCGGTCCGGCCTGGTGTGCCGGTTCGGGGTGTGCGGGGCCGGGGTGCGTGGAGTCCTGGTTCGGGTCCCAGTGACCGGACGCGCCGACGCCGCCCGGGGCGTAGCCGCCCGTGCCGTAGCCGTCCCCGTAGGTGCCGCCGTACACGGACCCGTACGGGGCGTGCGTGCCCGCGCGGTCGTCGCCGACCAGGTATTCGCCGGACTCCTCCAGCGCCTCGTCCGTCGTGGGGACGGACCACTGGCCGGTCGAGCCGGTGCCGTTGCCGCCCGCGTCCGGCCACGCCACCGGCGTCCCGGCCTGCGCCTGCGCCGGGTCGGCCGCGGGGGCGTGCGGATCCGCGGAGGGGTGAAGGTCCGCAGGGGCCTCAGCGGACGCGTCGGTGAACGGCGTCGTCCACGGGCCGTGCGCCGACTCGTCGGCGGGTGCCGAGGGTTCGTACGGGGAGTGCGCCGAGAAGGAGGCCGGTGGCGTGTAGCCGTGGCCAGGGGCGGCGAGGGGGTCGGCGGTCCAGGTCCCGGCGTCGGGCGCGGACGGGGTGCCGGGCGCGCCGGACCGGCCGCCGAAGGAGTCCGCGGTGAACCCCTCCGGCAACTGGACGAAGGCCGTCGCGTCCGACTCGTACTCGGCGCCCTGCGGCAGCGGCTGCCACCCGTGGTGGGGCTCGTGACGCGTCTCGTGTCGGGGCTCGTGACGGGGCTGCTGCGGCTGTTGCGGATCCGGTGCGTCGCTCACGAGAGCACCCTCCCAAGTGCTCGGCGGGCCAGGGCTGCCACCGTACGGCGCAGGTGCAGCGCGGCCGGCGGCAGGGTCTGTGGTTCCGAGCCGTCCTGCGGCGGCGCCGGGTCGGGGACGCAGGCGGCGGCGACGTACTCGCCGAAGGCCGCCAGCGCCTCCGGGACGAGGGTCCGCTCGCCGTCCCAGTCGATCAGCGAGGCCACCCAGTGCTCGGCCTCCAGCGGACGCAGCGGCATGACGGCCACCGCGCCGACCGCGCAGCGCACCTGGCGGCGCGCCGGGTCCAGCACGAGGGCGACCGAGGCGGTGGCCCGGCCGGGGCCGGTGCGGCCGGTGGCCTTCAGGAACGTCTGGGGCGCGTGCAGCAGCGGCACCCGTACGTAGCCGACGAGTTCGCCGGGGCGCAGCATCTCGCGGCCGGCCAGCAGGTGGCCGACCGGGATCTCCCGGCGGGAGCCACCGGGCCCGGCGATGATCAGGGTCGCTTCGAGGGCGGCGAGCACGGGCAGCGTGTCGCCGGTCGGGGCGCAGGTGACGATGTTGCCGCCGAGCGTCCCGGCGTTGCGGACCTGCGGGGGTCCGGCCGCGCGGGCGGCGGCGGCGAGGCCGGGGATCAGCGCGGCGAAGTCGGGGCGGCCCATGCGGGCGTGGGTGAGCCCGGCGCCGAGGAGGGCGTGGCCGTCCTGGTACTGCCAGCCGCGGATTTCGCTGATCCGGCCCAGGCCCACCAGGGCCGCGGGTCTGAGCAGCCCGGAGTTGACGGCGGCCATCAGGTCCGTGCCGCCGGCGACCGGTACGGCGGCGGGCATGGCGCCGAGCGCCGCCACCGCCTCGTCCAGCGAGGCCGGCAACGTCACCGTCTGCGACGCCTGCGGTGCGTGCGTGGTCAACCCAGCTGCCCCTTCCCCGGTGTCCCGGCTGTTCCGCTGCGCCGTACGGTACGTGCTCCCGGGCCGGACGTGGCAACTCTGGCACATCCGGGCGGGCCCCCGGCGAGAGGGTCCGGGAACCGCGCGCCGGGGACCGGTCCGGCCGGTTCCGCGTGCGGACGGGATCGGTCCCGGGCGGATGGGGGACGCCTCCGGACCGGCCGACACGCACCCATCCCGGCCGACTCCACACGCGGATCGGAGCGCTTTCGGACGGGCGGGGGCGCCTGCGGACCGGCCGACACACACCCATCCCGGCCGACTCCACACGCGGATCGGAGCACTTCCGGACGGGCGGGGGGGGCGCCTCCGGACCGGCCGACACGCACCCATTCCGGCCGACTTCGCACACGAACCGAACCGCTCCCGGGCGGATGGGGGACGCCCGGGAGCGGCCGGTGCATACCGGCCTGACCGGGTCATACCGGCCCGGCCGGGTCCGCGTACTTCAGGGCAAGGCGGGATCAGCCCGGCACGGCGCGCCGGACATCCCCGGCACAACGCGCCTAACCCCGCCGGGCACGCAGGTTCCGGGGGCAGAACAGGAACGCCCCGGGCATGCCGCGAACCCCGCCTGACTCGCGCCCCCAGGGACGAGCCAGGGCCCCCTGGGGCGCCGCCCTCCCCCCGTTCACAGCCGGGCCCGCACCCCCAGGACGAGGCAGAACCCCGGAAGACGCGCGAACCCGGGCACAACGCCCCCGTCCCGGCCGGGCCCGCGTCCTCCGGGGACGAGGCAGCCCCCGAAGGACAACACTCGAACCGGCCCCGAGGCACAACGCCACAACGCGCCCCGGGGCCACAGAGCGACCCCCGCTCCCGGGGGCCCATCTCACACGTTCGGCGGCGCCCCCTCGATCGGACGTCCGAGCAGCCCGGGGCGCTTGTGCCAGGGGCGGGGGCCGCCGGGCGGGCGGTGGTCGACCCCGAGGGCGGCCAGGCGGGCGTAATGGGCGGTCATCCGGCGTTCGAAACCCGTGAAGTCGCGGGCGTCGGGGGCGGGCAGGGCCGACCACGCGACCTCCGCGAACGCCGCGAGCCGGGGGAAGACCTGGTAGTCGACGCGGGAGACGGACTCCATGACCTCCGTCCAGACGTTGGCCTGCGTGCCCAGGACGTGGGCGGCCTGGTCGTCCGTCAGCTCCGGCGGCACCGGCTCGAAGCGGTAGACGTCCTCCAGGGTGCGCACGTAGCCGATGGGGACGGGCTCGTCGGGGCCGCCGTCCTGGCGGTGGTCGAGGTAGACCTGCTGCTCGGGGCACATGATCACGTCGTGGCCGGTCTTGGCGGCGGCGATGCCGCCCGCGTAGCCGCGCCAGGAGGAGACGGTGGCGCCCTCGGCGAGGCCGCCCTCCAGGATCTCGTCCCAGCCGACCAGGCGCCGCCCGCGGGCGGTCAGCCAGCGGTCGAAGTGCCGGATGAACCAGCTCTGCAGCCCGTCCTCGTCCCCCACCCCCAGCTCGGCGATGCGGGCCTGGGCCGTGGGAGACGCCTTCCACTGGTCCTTGGGGCACTCGTCGCCGCCGATGTGGACGAAGGTGGAGGGGAAGAGGGCGAGCACCTCCTCGAAGACGTTCTCGTAGAAGCGCAGGGTGGCCTCGGTGGGGGCGAGGACGTTGGGGTTGACGCCCCAGGTGTCCCAGACCTTCAGGGCGGTGGTGTCGACGACGTCGGTGTTGCCGAGTTCGGGGTACGCGGCGATGGCGGCCTGCGAGTGGCCCGGGATGTCGATCTCGGGGACGACGGTGATGTGCCGCCGGGCGGCGTAGGCGACGATCTCCCGCACGTCGTCCTGGGTGTAGAAGCCGCCGTGCGGGCGCTCGTCCCACAGCGGGGAGGCCCGGTGGCCGAGCTTGGTCCGCTCCCTCCAGGCGCCCACTTCGGTCAGTTTCGGGTAGCGCTTGATCTCGATGCGCCAGCCCTGGTCGTCGGTGAGGTGGAGGTGGAGGACGTTGAGCTTGTGGGCGGCGAGCAGGTCGAGGTAGCGCAGCACCGCCTCCTTGGGGAGGAAGTGCCGGGCGACGTCGAGCATCATGCCGCGCCAGGAGAAGCGGGGCGCGTCCTGGATCCGTACGGCCGGGACGGCGACGGGCGCGTCCGGGTGCAGCGGCGCCCGCCGGAACGCGTCCGGGCCGAGGAGCTGGCGCAGCGTCTGCGCGCCCCAGAAGACGCCCGCCGCGTCGCCTCCGGTGACGCGGATGCCGCCGCCGGTGGTGTCGAGCCGGTAGCCCTCGGCGGGGAGGTCCGGGTCGAGGTCCAGGGTGATGGTGCCCGGGGCGTCCGCCGGGCCCGGGGCGAGCGGCAGGTCCAGCGCCGCGCCGAGCGTGTCGCGCAGCCAGCGGGCCGTGCGTTCGGTGCCCGGGGCGGCGGCGAGGGCCGTGCCGTCGGAGAGGACGACGCCCGCGCCGCCGCGCTCCCACGCGGTGTCCCCCGGTGCCGGGATCAGTCCGGGGTCGTCGGCTGTGGTGGATGTCATCGCTGTGCCTCCCGCTGTGTGGGGTCCGTGTCCGTGTCCATGCCCGTGTCCATGTCCATGCCCGTGTCCATGCCCGTGTCCGTGCCCATGTCCATGCCCGTACCCGGGTCCATGCCCGTGCCCGTACCCGGGTTGCTTCGCGTTTCCGCGTCCGTCATGGCGTCCGTCCGTCCTTCCGCAAGTGCGGGCCGTCCTTCCGCTCGTGCGCGCCGTCCTCCGAGTGCGGCGGCATCAGTCCTTCACCGCCCCTCCCAACCCCGAGACCAGCCGCCGCTGGACGCAGACGAAGAAGATCAGGACGGGGATGGTCATCACGGTGGACGCGGCCATGATGCCGCCCCAGTCGTTCTCGTCGGGCTTGAAGAAGACGAGCAGGGCCATGGGGAGGGTGGAGTTCTCGGTGGCGCTGATGATGAACGACTTGGCGAACAGGAAGTCGTTCCAGGTGGAGATGAACGAGAAGACGCTGGTCGCGACGAGTCCGGGGAAGACGAGCGGGAACAGGATCTGCCACAGGAAGCGGGCCCGGCTCGCGCCGTCGAGGGCGGCGGCCTCCTCCAGCGCGGGCGGCACGGCCTTGACGAAGCCGCGCAGCATCCAGATGGCGAACGGCAGCGAGAACGCCAGGTGCGGCAGGATCAGCGAGCCCAGCGTGTTCAGGCCGATGCCCGGCACCGCGTCGCCCACGTCCCGCATCAGGAAGAACAGCGGGATGGTCAGCGCCTCCACCGGCACCATCTGCGCGACCAGGAACATGATCAGCAGGGTGGTGCGGAAGCGGAATTTGAAGCGGGTGACGGCGGTCGCCGCCAGGAAGGCGATCAGCGCCGAGAGGACGACCACCACGCCCGCCACGAACAGGCTGTTCAGGAAGTAGCGCCCGAAGTCCTGCTGCTGGAAGACCCGCCGGAAGGAGTCGAGGGTGGGTTCCAGCG
This sequence comes from Streptomyces sp. NPDC003077, assembly GCF_040611095.1. NCBI lineage: Bacteria > Bacillati > Actinomycetota > Actinomycetes > Kitasatosporales > Streptomycetaceae > Streptomyces > Streptomyces sp. NPDC003077. Next base: position 27,746 of record NZ_JBEXNM010000049.1, read on the forward strand.
TCCAGGGGCGCGGCTCGGTGGACTGCACCTCGCCCGCGGGTTTGAAGGCCGACAGCACCATCCAGTAGAGCGGGAAGGCGACGACGGCGGCGATCAGCAGCGCCCCGGCCTCGGCGGCCAGCCGCCAGGGCCGCCGCACCAGCGGCCGGCGGCGTCGCGGGGCCCCCGCGCCGTCCGCAGGGCGCACCTCGGTCACGGCGTCCGCGCCGCGCGTGTCGGCGACGGTCGGTGTCTCGCTCACAGCTCCTCCCCCTGGCGGCGCAGCAGGCGCAGATAGACGAGCGTCACGCCGAGCAGCATCAGCAGCATCACGACGCCGATCGCCGAGCCGAGGCTGTACTGCGAGGACGCGAACGCCTTTTGGTACCCGTAGACGTTGAGGACGAGGTTCTGGCCGGCGATGCCGCCTCCGTTCGTCATCACGTAGATCTGCGTGAAGATCTTGAAGTCCCAGATGACGGATTGGATGGTGACGACGACGAGGATGGGCCGCAGCATCGGCGCGAGGACGCCGCGCCAGATGCGCCACTGGGAGGCGCCGTCCAGCGCCGCCGCCTCCAGCACCTCGCCGGGGACGGCCTTGATGCCCGCGTAGACGGTCACCATGACGAACGGGAACGACGTCCAGACGACTTCGAGGAAGACCAGGGCGAAGGCGCTGAAGCGCCCGTACGTCCAGGAGAAGTCCTCGAAACCGGTCAGGCCGAGCCACACCAGGACCTTGTTGACCGGCCCGAAGTCCGGGTCGAAGAGGAAGACCCAGACGGTGGAGCCGGTGATGGCGGGGGTCGCCCAGGCGCCGAGCGCGGCCAGCATCACGGCCAGCCGCGGCACGACACGGATGCGGGTCAGCAGCACCGCCAGCGCGCAGCCCACCGCGAGGGTGCCGACGACGCAGGCCGCGGCGAACAGCACGGTGGTGAGCAGGACCTGCCAGAACTGCCCGTCCCCGAACAGTTCGGCGTAGTTGTCCAGCCCCTTGAAGGTCGTCGGCTGGCCGCCGCTGACCTGCGCCTGGTCGTATTCCAGGAAGGAGATCAGCCCGAGCTGGTAGATCGGGTAGACGAGCAGGCCGCCCAGCACCACCAGCGCGGGGGCGAGGTAGAGCCAGGGCGTCCAGCCGCCCGAGCGCCGCCGGGCGAGGGCGTTGGCGGTGCTCACTTCTTGAATGCCTCGTCCATCTTCTTGGCGGCGTCGTCGGCCGCCGCGTCCAGCTCCTTACGGCCGCTGACGATCTCCTGGAACATCGTCGGCAGGACGAGCGAGGAGTCGATGGCGCCCCAGGCCGGCGAGGCCGGGACGAACTTGGCGCCCGCGTCCAGCGTCTTCACGAAGGGCTCGACGAACGGTTCCTTCTTCGCCGCCTCGGCCCGCACGTCCGTGTACGTCGGCAGGAAGCCCATGGCGTCGAACAGGGCGCGCTGGGTCTTCTTCCCGGCCAGCTCCTTCATCAGGTCCACCGCCAGCGTGCGGTGCGAACTGCTCTTGAGCACGCCGATGTTGTTCCCGCCCGCGAACGCCGGGGCGATCTCGCCCTTCTTCACGCCGGGCAGCGGCACCACCGCGTACTTGCCCTTGACCTTGCCGTCCTCCATGGCCTGGTGGCTGAAGTCGCCGCCGATGGCCATGCCCGCCTTTCCGGACGCGAAGGCGGTGACGGTGTCGTTGCCGCCCATGTCGGCGCACTTGGAGGCCGGGCAGTTGTCGTCTTTGAACAGGTCGGTGTACGCCTTGATGCCGTCCTTGGCCTTGGCGTCGTTGATCGCGGCGGTGTACGTGCCGTCCTTGCCGGTGGCCAGTTCGCCGCCGTGCGCCCAGACGAAGGGCAGTGCGCCGTACGTGTACGCGCCACCGACCGCCAGGCCGTACAGCTCCGGCCGCTCCTTGCGGATCTTCTTCGCGGCGGCGGCGACCTCGGCCTGGGTGGTGGGCACCGGGATCTTCAGGTCCTTGAAGACGTCGGTCCGGTAGTACAGCGCGCGGACGCCGACGAACAGCGGGGCGCCGTAGACCTTGCCGTCCACGGTGACCGAGTCCTTGGCCGTCGGGTCGGCGTCCTTGGCCTCCGGCCAGGCGCCGAACTCCTTGGTGACGTCGGCCAGTCCGCCGTCCTTGACGTAGCCGGCCGTGTCGGTGTTGCCGTACTCGATGACGTCGGGCGCGCTCTTCGGGTCGTTGAACGCGGCCTTGATGCGCTGCGCGCGGGTGTCGACCGGGATGTAGTCCACGGTGACGTCGACATCCTTGTGCCGGGACTTGAAGGCCGTCACCGCCTGCTGGACGACCTCCTCCTTCGGCTTGTTGTTGACCTCCTGGAAGAGCCAGACCCGCACGGTGCCGGTCTTGGTGTCCTCTTTGGCGCTGGTGTCGGAGGTGGACGGCGCGCAGGCGGTGGCGACGAGCCCCGCGAGGGCAACGCCCGTGACGGAGGCGACGATCCGGGGCGGTAGGCGACGGGACATCCGGGAAGACGGCTGCATGATGGGGACCCTCCCTAGCGGCGTTGCAGCATACGCAACGAGCGTTTCGCGCTGCACAATTCTCAGGAGGCTAAGCGGGGTCGGCGTCCCCCACAAGAGCCGACCGAAGGTCTCCACCACTCCGTGATCAGCGAGAGCGCCCCGCGCAACGCCGGACCCGGCGACACGCCACCAGTGGCCCACAATCCGCCCCGGAACGCCCCGACATGACTATCCATGAGGCGTATACGCCTACTCGAAGGATGGTCCTATGCGTCTCAGCTCCGTACGAACCGCCGTACTCCCCGCCGTCGCCCTGGGCCTGCTGCCCCTCACCGGGTCGGCCGCCCTCGCGACCCCCCAGCCGTCGGGTTCCGGAGGCGTGGGCTGGCCGTTCTCGGGGACGGGGGGCTCCGCACCCAGCGGCGACAGCGATCCCTCGGAGAACGGTAGGAAAATCACCTTTTCACCGCCGGGACTTGGGCCGTCCCAGGGGAACGGCACACAGGCGAGAGACCAGAAGCAGGGCACCTTCAGGAAGGAAGGAGCCTCGGCGCAGGACGGGAAGAGGCCGGGCGGGCACAGCGGCGGCGGCGCACCCGGGCGGGAGACGGGGGAAGCCGGGAGAGAGTCCGAGAGGGAGGCCAGAGAGGCCCGGAAGGACTCCGAGAGGGAGAGGAAGGAGTTCAGGAAGGAGCACCAGAGGGAGGCCCAGCGGGAGTCCGGGAGGAAGGCCTCCTCGCCCGGGGCCACCGGGAGGGACGGCGCGGCCTCGTCCGCCTCCCCGGGATCGCCTTCGGCCGCGTCCCCGGGGGCGCCCTCGTCCGCATCGCCAGAGTCGTCCTCGCCCGCATCGCCGGAATCGTCGGCCGCGTCCCCGGGGGCGCCCTCGGCGGGTACTCCGCTCCCCACCGGGGCCGCGAGCCGCCCGCCGGCGGAGTCCGGCTCGCCGGGCCGCCCCTCCACGGCCGCCGCGAAGGAACCCCGCGGGTCGTTCACCATCACCGTGCACTCCGGCCCCGACACCACCGGCAAGGTGCTGCGCACCACCAAACTCACCTGCACCCCCGACGGCGGCAACCACCCCCAGCCGGCCAAGTCCTGCAAGGCCATCGGCAAGGCGGACGGCGACTTCTCGCACCTGGCGCGCGTCGACCGCCCCTGCACGATGATCTACCAGCCGGTCACCGTCGTGGCCCACGGCACCTGGAAGGACAAGCCCTCCGGCTTCGCCCGCACCTACCCCAACCAGTGCGTCGCCGGCTCGGAGAGCGGGGGCGTGTTCGATCTCGGGAAGCGGTGAGGGGGGCGGCCGTGGGCGGTGCGAGTTGACGGCACATCAATCTCGTCGGCTGCTGAGGGGGTTAGGGCAAGGGCCCTGACCCCGCTCCACGAACGCGCGGAAAGGTCCGCCCCCGATGGTGGGGGCGGACCTTTTCGCGCCCGGCGGTGGTTACCGGCGGGCCTTTCCGCGCCCGGCGCCGACGGCCTTTCACGCGCTACGTCGGCGAACGCGGTCCGGATCCTGGGATTCGGGCGGTCCCTTCCGGCGTTCCGGGCCCCTGCCCCTCATCAGCAGCCGCAGTCGCAGCCGCACCCGTCGCAGCAGCAGCCATCACAGCAGTCGCAACCGTCACAGCAATCGCAGCAGTCGCAGGACTGGCAGCACCCCTCGCGCTTCTGCCGCGACCACGGCCCCTCGTACTCCGAGGCGCAGCAGACCTGGCAGGTGCAGCACAGCCCGATGGCGACCGCGCACCCCGCCCAGAAGCCGCGCGGCACCTTCGGCTTCTGGGGAGGGCGGGGCGCTCCTCCGAACCCGAAGCCGCCCGGGTCTCCGCCGTGGCCGCCTCCATGGCCGTCGCCGGGCCCGCCGGGCAGGACGGGGTCACCGACGTAGGGCTGCCGCGGGCCGTTGAGGTGCTGCGGCGCGTGCACGTACGAGGTACCGGCCGGGGCTTGGACGTATTGCGGGGGCTGTCCGGCGTACCGCGGGGGCTGGCCGGGCAGCGGCGGGTGGCCGTCGCCGTGGTGGGGGCCACCGTGCTGGTGCGGGGAACCGTCCTGGCCGCCGTACATGCCTGCCCCGGAGCCGCCCTCTCCCCCGGCGGACGGCCTCCGTCCCGTGAGGGAGCAGGAGGACGTGCCGAAGGCGCGGTCCACCGAGCGCCGCAGTTCGTGCACCAGCAGGGCGTGCACCAGGGCGGAGTCGGCGAACTCCACGTCGCGCAGCGCGAGGCGGATGCCGTGCAGCGCGTCGTCGCAGAGGCGGCGGGCCTCGGCGGTGGTGGCGCCCGTGGCGGTGAGCGGGTTCCAGGCGCCCTCGGCGGCGTCCGCCGCGCGGTCCTCCACGGCGTCCAAGAGGTGGGCCAGCCGGCCGAAGAGCCGCCCGGCCTCGGCCAGGGGCGCGGCGTTGCCCGGTCGGCCCGCCAGTACGGCGGTGTGCGCGAAGGCCGCGGCGGTGGCCGTCTCGGTGGGCTCGGTGATGACCGTCAGCGGCGTGCCCGGCCCGGCCAGTTCCTCGATGCCCACCTGGCGGTCCACCGCGTCGACGAGGACGGCCGTGTCGAAGCCGAGCGTGGCTCCGGTGCGCGCCCCGGCCCGGTCCCAGCTCGCGGCGACCCTGCGGGCCGCGACGGCCACCGGACGGCGGCGCAGCAGCCCGTTGCGGTCCGCGACGTGATCCCGGATCTTGGCCGACGCGAGCACCAGCGACACCGACGCGGCGAGCCGGGCGCCCTCGCCCTGGGCCACCGACGCGGTCCGCATACCCCGCAGCGGGCAGGGCCCGGCGGTGCGGCGGCGCTCGGCGGCCGTACCGGCCTGGGCGTCCACCAGGGCGGAGACGATCAGCCCGTCGTAGTTCGTGACCACCCGGGCGAACTGCCCGTGATCACTGCGCAACGCGAGGCAGAGGCCGCACAGATGGGCCATCCACTCCGTTCTGAGTCCCTGGGTGAGGCGATGGGTGCAGGGCCTGACGATTCCGAACATGCGCGAATGAACCCCCGTGAAGCGTCGGTGTGGATCGACAGCGACCTGGATGGTAGCCACCGGGAACGCCGGGGCCTCAGCCGCGGTGGGCTTCGCGGGGGCGGGGGCACGCGCGTCGGGCGCGGTGGGCACGGTCGGCTTCGCGGGGGCGCACGGGGACCAAGCCGCTCATACGCCACCGTGATCGCCGGGTCCGGGACAGCCCCGGCGCGCACAGGGCACGCGCCTCGGCCGCCTCCCGCCGGGGCCCGCCAACGACAACGTCGGCCCCCGGAACCTCGATCAGGTTCCGGGAGCCGACGTCACGGGTGGTGCCGGGTGTGCCGACGGCACGGCGTCCTTCGACGGGGACGGCGCCCTACGACGGGACGACGTTCTCCGACGGGGAGGGCTCAGCGGACCCGGAAGCCGGGTCCGCACGGCACACCGGCGCCCTCGGCCGTCCGTTGTCCGTCCGGAGCGGGCCTGGCGCGCGCGGGCCGCGTCGGGGCTACTTCTTGCCGCCCTTGCCGCCCTTGTCGTCGCCGCCGCCGACGCCCATGGACTCGTAGATCTCCTTGCACATCGGGCAGACCGGGTACTTCTTCGGGTCGCGGCCCGGTACCCAGACCTTGCCGCAGAGCGCGACGACGGGCGTCCCGTCCAGGGCGCTCGCCATGATCTTGTCCTTCTGGACGTAGTGGGCGAAGCGCTCGTGGTCGCCGTCGCCGTTCGACACCTGGGGCGTCGGCTCTACGAGGGTTCCCGTTCCTGCCCCGCGCTCGGGCTCAAGAGTGCTCATAACCGTCAAGGGTACCGACGCGCACCCCATGCCGGGAGCGTCGGCTTGCCCACATGTGGAGGGCGAGTCCGAGGGCCGCGATCCCGGCCGCCGCCCACGGCAGCGCGGCCGGCGCCACGCCCGCGCCGAGCGCCAGCCCGCCCAGCGCGGAACCGGCCGCGCTGCCCAGGTAGAGCGCCGAGTTGTTGAGGGCGAGCGCCACCGTGCCACGGTCGTCCCGCAGTGCGAGGAGGCGGTGCTGCTGGGGCACCTGGAGCGCCCAGCCCGCGGCGCCCCAGATCACCAGGGCGGCAGCCGCCGCGAGCGGCACCGGAGCGAGCGCCGGAAGCAGCGCCTGGGCCCCGGCGATGGCCGCCATCACCACGCCGACCAGCGCCGCGACCCCGCCGCGCCGCCCGCTCCCGGCCGTACGGTCCACCAGCGGCCCGGCCGCCAGGCTGCCCAGCACCCCGCCGATCCCCCACGCCCACAGGTACGGGGCGACCTCGCGCACCCGGCCCGCGTCGGCCAGGACGGGCGCCAGGTACGTGTAGAGGCCCAGGCTCGCCACCGCAGCCAGGAAGGACACCCCGACGACCGGCGCCACCCGCCGGTCGGTGACCGCCGCCAGCCGGGCCCGCACGGACACGGCCGGGTCGGCGGGCACCGGCGGCAGCAACGCGACCAGCCCCACCAGCGCGACCGCGCCCAACGCCGTGACCAGCCACATCGTGGACCGCCACCCCGCCCGCTCGGCCAGCAGCACGCCCACCGGGACGCCCAGCACCGTCCCCGTACTCATGCCGCCCATGACGAGCGCCAGCGCCCGCCCGCGCCGCTCGGGACCGGCCAGCGCGGAGGCCGCGGCCGTGGACAGCGCCGAGTAGACGCCGGCGCCGGCCCCGGCGACCACCCGCGCGGCGAGCAGCACCCCCAGCGAGGGCGCCAGCGCCGTCGCGGCGTTCCCGAGCGTGAACACCGCGAGCGCGACCACGATCCACGTACGCGGACTCATCCCGCCGCGCGCGCCCGCGACCAGGGGCGCGGCGATCGCGTACGCCAACGTGAAGACGGTGACCATCTGCCCGGCCAGCGAGACCGTCGTCCCCAGGTCGTCCGCGACGACGGGCAGCAGCCCCGCCATGACATACGCGTCGAGCCCCAGGGTGAACGCCCCCAGGGCCAGCAGCCAGACCTTCCGCATCGAGTGCAACTCCGCTCAGCTCCCGTGATCATCTGTGATCGTCCGTGGTCGTCCGCGCTGTCTTCGTGGTCGTCCGTGGTGGTGTTCGTGGCCGTTTGCGAACGGCCGTGATCGGCGCGCGGCGCGCCTCCGGGGCCGTCACGACCGGGACCGCATACAGGCAGCGGACAGCGCCCCGGCCGTTCGAGACGACCGTGTCCGTCCCGGCGCGACCCGCGTCCGTCCGAAGCAGCGACGACGGAAACGTAGGGAGTCTCCGGAAGGTGGGGGAAATGCCGACGGGGACCTTTTATGTTCAGGAGGCATGAACGCCTTTCGGGACGGCCACGAGGACCTCACGCTGGACGCGCTCCTGAGCGCGGCCACAGCCCCGACGACCGACCCGGCCGCCGACCCGACCACCGACCTGTTCCCGGACCCGGCCACCGGCCCGGCCACCGTCTCGGACGACGCCCTCCGCGTCCTCGACACCGTGGAGCTGCGGCACCTGCGGGCCTTCGTCACCGTCGCCGAGGAGCGCAGCTTCACCCACGCCGCCGACCGGCTGTACGTCGGCCAGCCCACCCTGACCCGCACCATCCGCGCCCTGGAACGCACCCTCGGCACCCGGCTCCTTGACCGCACCACCCGCCGCGTGGAGCCGACCGAGGCCGGTCAGCGCCTTTACGACGCCCTCGCGCCGCTGCTCGGCCGGCTGGCCGACGCGCTGCGCGCCCCCGGCGTGCCGCCGGTCCTGCGCCTCGGGTTCACCTCGCTCCTGCCGGACGCCTGCGGGCGGATCAGCACGGAGTTCGAGGCGGCGACCGGCTCCGGCGTCCGCCTGGTGCGCCGGGACACGCCCCTGGCGGGCCTGGAGTCCGGCGCGGCGGACGTCGCCGTGCTGCGCGGGGAGGCGCCTCCGGGCGCGCGGGTCCGCACACGGGTGCTGCTGTACGAGCCCCGGGTGGCGGTGGTGGCCCGCGCGGAGACGAGCGAGACGGCGGGACGCGGCCCGGCCACGGCCACGGCCCACCACGGACGCGGGACCGCCCGGGCCCACCACGGACGCGGAAGCACCCCGGCATCCGCGCCCACCGGCCCGCACCCCGCCGCCCGCGCCCTGCGCGCCATCGCCCGCCGCCGCGTCCTGGACTGGGCCGAGCTGGCGGACCTCCCGCTCGTCGTGAACACCGTGACGGGTACCACCCGCCCCGATCTCTGGCCCGAGGGCCGCCGCCCGCGCCCGGTGTGCACGGCCGACAACTTCGACGAGTGGCTGGAGGCGGTGGCCGCCGGCCACGGCGTCGGCGTGGCCCCGGAGCCGGTGGCCCAGCGCCACACCCACCCCGGGCTCCGCTTCCTGCGCCTCAAGAACGCGCCACCGGTACCGGTCCGCCTGGCGATCCCCGCCCGCGGGGCCCACCCCCTGGCGGAGCGCTTCTTCCGGCTGGCCGGGCCGGAACCGTCACCTGACGCCTGGGCGCCTGGACGCCTATAGGAAGCACGGCGCCGGCCGCCCCGAAGAGTCCGGCACCGGCCCCGCGGCTGATTCGGAGCCCCGCGGCCAATTCCGGGCCCCGGCTAATTCAGCGACGGATCATCCGGATACGTCGCCACCATCGCCAGCTCGTTCCGCTGCCGCCGCAGCACCGCCCGCCACAGCCGTTCGGGGGCGGGCGAGGAGACGTCGCCCGGTTCGGACTCGACGACGTACCAGGCGCCCTCGACGAGCTCGTCCTCCAACTGGCCGGGACCCCACCCGGCGTACCCGGCGAAGATCCGCAGACTGCCGAGGACGGTGGCCAGCAGCTCCGGCGGGGCCTCCAGGTCGACCAGGCCGATCGCGCCGTGCACCCGGCGCCAGCCCAGCGGCCCGTCCCCCGGCCGCGCGCCCTCGGGGTCCTCCGGGCCTCCCGGCACCACCGCCACCCCCAGCGCGGAGTCCAGTGACACCGGGCCGCCCTGGAAGACGACGCCGGGCTCCCCGGTCAGGGGCGCCCAGGTCTCCAGGATGTCGCCGACCCCGACGGGGGTCGGGCGGTTGAGGACCACGCCGAGGGAGCCTTCCTCGTCGTGGTCGAGGATCAGCACCACCGCGCGCTCGAAGTTCGGGTCGGCGAGCGCCGGCGTGGCGACGAGCAGCCGGCCGGTGAGCGAGGACACCTCGGTCATGGGCACATGATCCCGCACTTCCCACCCCTCCGGGGAGTCAACGGCCGGACCCGAGTGCGACCGGTACCGGACACGTACGGACCGGGGGCCGCACGGCGGACCGCCGGGTACGGACGCGGCTCGCGCGGCGGCCCCGACCTCGTACGAACGAACCCCGCGACCCCCCGGAACCCTCCGCGACGAGATCCGCGCCACCACAACGGCCCCGCACGCCCCACCCGGAAAACCGGACACACGACACGCGGAGCCACACCCGTGGACAGGAACCATCAGATGACAAAGAAAGGGGACACACAGGGCACCGCACCACCCCCCGCGCCGCCTCGCGCTCCCCCAGGCGCCTCACGCCCCCCGCGCCGCATCACCGTGCGTGGCCCGCCCAGAACGGTACGTGTTGTGACAAAGCCATTACACGCCTGGAGGCCCTACACCCCTGCGGGCACCCCTCGTACCGCGCTTACCATTTCTCATTGGCCCTGCCCGTCTCCAGGAACGCGAGATCCATGACCGACGACGTTTTGCTTGTCCACGGCGGCACCCCGCTTGAGGGCGAGATCCGGGTTCGCGGCGCGAAGAACCTCGTACCCAAGGCCATGGTCGCCGCCCTGCTCGGAAGCGGTCCGAGCCGGCTGCGCAATGTGCCCGACATCCGTGACGTGCGCGTCGTACGCGGGCTGCTCCAGCTCCACGGCGTCACCGTGCGCCCCGGTGAGGAACCCGGCGAGCTCGTCCTCGACCCGTCGCACGTGGAGAGCGCCAACGTCGCGGACATCGACGCGCACGCCGGCTCCTCCCGCATCCCGATCCTGTTCTGCGGCCCGCTGCTGCACCGCCTCGGCCACGCCTTCATCCCCGGCCTGGGCGGCTGCGACATCGGTGGCCGTCCGGTGGACTTCCACTTCGACGTGCTGCGCCAGTTCGGCGCCGTCATCGAGAAGCGCGCCGACGGCCAGTACCTGGAGGCGCCGCAGCGCCTGCGCGGCTGCAAGATCCGCCTGCCGTACCCGTCCGTCGGCTCGACCGAGCAGGTGCTGCTGACCGCCGTCCTGGCGGAGGGCGTCACCGAGCTGTCGAACGCGGCCGTGGAGCCGGAGATCGAGGACCTGATCTGCGTCCTGCAGAAGATGGGCGCGATCATCTCCATGGACACCGACCGGACCATCCGGATCACCGGTGTCGACAAGCTCGACGGCTACACCCACCGCGCCCTCCCGGACCGCCTGGAGGCCGCCTCCTGGGCGTCCGCCGCGCTCGCCACGCACGGCAACATCTACGTGCGCGGCGCGCAGCAGCGCTCGATGATGACCTTCCTGAACACCTACCGGAAGGTCGGCGGCGCCTTCGAGATCGACGACGAGGGCATCCGCTTCTGGCACCCGGGCGGCGCGCTCAACGCCATCGCCCTGGAGACGGACGTGCACCCCGGCTTCCAGACCGACTGGCAGCAGCCGCTGGTCGTGGCGCTGACGCAGGCCACCGGCCTGTCGATCGTCCACGAGACGGTGTACGAGTCCCGGCTCGGCTTCACCTCCGCGCTCAACCAGATGGGCGCGCACATCCAGCTCTACCGCGAGTGCCTGGGCGGCTCCGACTGCCGCTTCGGCCAGCGCAACTTCCTGCACTCGGCGGTCGTCAGCGGCCCCACCAAGCTGCAGGGCGCCGACCTGGTCATCCCCGACCTGCGCGGCGGCTTCTCGTACCTGATCGCGGCGCTGGCGGCGCAGGGGACCTCGCGGGTCCACGGCATCGACCTGATCAACCGCGGCTACGAGAACTTCATGGAGAAGCTGATCTCCCTCGGCGCCCACGTGGAACTCCCGAACGGCCCCGACGGCGACGCCTGACCCGCCCCCCGCGGCCTACGCGCCCGCGCACCACGCCCCAGGGCGGCCCTTCTCTCACGGGGCCGCCCTTCGGCGCATCCGGGCCCGCCACCCGGCCCGCCCGGCCCGCCCGGCCTGCACCAATGGACGACGGCCGGGCAATATCCATCCCGCCCCACCCGCACCAGTGGACGGCGGCCCGCCAAATCAGCCCTCCCCGGCCTGCACCAATGGACGACGGCCCGCCAAAATCCACCCCGCCCCACCCGCACCAGTGGGCAGCGGCCCGCCAAATCAGCCCCTCCCCCGCCTGCACCAATGGACGACGGCCCGGCAAATCCACCCCACCCGCACCAATGGACGACGGCCCGGCAAAAACAAGCCCGTCCGGCGATTGAGGACAACGCCCCCGGCGTTCACCGGCATCCAAAGATCACCCGCCACCCGCCCCCGAGCCCGTACCCGCGCTCACCGGGGTGTCCTCAAACGCCGGACGGGCTGAAATGTGGCGAGCCCGGCCCCAAGCACCCGGACGTCCTCAACCGCCGGACAGGCTGGAAAGGGCGGATCCGGCCCGGAAAGGGCAGGCACAGCCCACGGGGGCAGTCGGCAGGTGCGACTCGTCATCCACTCCGTCACCGCGTCCTCAAACGCCGGACGGGCTAAAAATGCCGGGCTCGCCCCGAAGCGTGCGGGCCTCCGCCCCCGGCCCGGCAGGAAAACCGCGGCTCATCACCGCATCCGTCACCGTGTCCTCAACCACCGGGCAGGCTTGAATTCGCCGGGCCCGCCCCCAAACGACACCCCAAGGCCACCAAGCCCCACCAAGGCCCACCAAGCCCCCACCACGCCCCCACACGCCCCGCAGGGCCCCGAAAGCCCCGGGCCTGGCCCGGTAACCCTCCTGACCAGGGGATACGGCGCCCACGCCCCGTACAGCGCCTCCACAGCGGCCCGCGGCCACCAACGCACCCCGCACCAGCAACGGCACCCCGCGGCCCACGGCCGCAAACGCACCCCGCACCACCACCGGCACCCCGGCCGGGCGAAGCCGTACGCACGAGAGGCAGCCACCCCTCAGGGTGGCTGCCTCTCGTGATCAATCAGTGTGTCCGTGCCCCTCGTCCCCGGGGGCCCCGGATCACTTGCCCTTGGCGGCTTCCTTGAGCTTGGAGCCCGCGGAGACCTTCACGCTGTAGCCGGCCGGGATCTGGATCGGGTCGCCGGTCTGCGGGTTGCGCGCGGTGCGAGCGGCACGGTGGGTGCGCTCGAAGGTCAGGAAGCCGGGGATGGTGACCTTCTCGTCGCCCTTGGCGACGATCTCACCGACGGTCTCGGCGAAGGCGGCCAGCACGGCGTCGGCGTCCTTGCGGGTCACCTCGGCGCGGTCGGCCAGAGCGGCCACCAGCTCACTGCGGTTCATGTTTGTACTCCCGTGTTCTTCTTGCCAATGAGGCGTGAGATCGAAGCCGATGCTGCCAGGGCCCTCGGACAGTCCCCGGACCCGGGTCTGCTTGCCAGACCCTCGCGCCCGGGTACGCATCCTGCCCCCACCTGCATCGGGAAAGCCAATCCGGCACCCGTGAGGGTCACACGAAAAGCACCTCAGCCTCGTAGTGGTGACATTCCGCACCGCGCCGCCCCGGGCCGCGCTCCCACCGGTGCGCGGCCGTGTGCCGCCTGGCCACCCTATGGGGGACCGAAAGGCGCGGTGTCACGCGACGCGCCGTGCGTCAGCCCGTCGTGGCGGCCGTCACAGCGCCTCCGGCGGCCTTCGCGGCGTCCCGCACCGCGCCGGCCACCGCGCCCGCGACCTTGTCGTTGAAGACGCTCGGGATGATGTAGTTCGCGTTGAGCTCGTCGTCGTGGACGACGTCGGCCAGCGCGCGGGCGGCGGCCAGCATCATGTCCGTGTTGACCGTGCGGGACTGGGCGTCCAGCAGGCCGCGGAAGACGCCCGGGAAGACCAGCACGTTGTTGATCTGGTTGGGGAAGTCCGAGCGGCCGGTGGCGACGACGGCGGCGCTCTGGCGGGCGACGGCCGGGTCCACCTCGGGGTCCGGGTTGGCCAGCGCGAAGACGATCGCGCCGTCGGCCATCTTGGCCACGTCGTCGCCGTCCAGCACGTTCGGGGCCGAGACGCCGATGAAGACGTCGGCGCCGACCACGGCCTCCTTGAGGGTGCCGGTGATGCCCTCGGGGTTGGTGTTGTCGGCGATCCAGCACAGCGGCGAGTCCGGGTCGGCGTCGACCAGGTCGGCGCGCTTGCGGTGCACCACGCCGTGGATGTCGGCGACGACGGCGTGCCGGACGCCGGCCGCGATCAGGAGCTTGAGGATGGCGGTGCCGGCGGCGCCCGCGCCGGACATGACCACGCGCACGTCCTCGGCCTTCTTGCCGACCACGCGCAGCGCGTTGGTCAGGGCCGCGAGGACGACGATGGCGGTGCCGTGCTGGTCGTCGTGGAAGACGGGGATGTCCAGCGCCTCGCGCAGCCGCGCCTCGATCTCGAAGCAGCGGGGCGCGGAGATGTCCTCCAGGTTGATGCCGGCGAACCCGGGGGCGATGGCCTTGACGATCTCCACGATCGCGTCGGGGTCCTGGGTGTCCAGGCACAGCGGCCAGGCGTCGATACCGGCGAACCGCTTGAAGAGGGCCGCCTTGCCCTCCATGACGGGCAGCGCGGCCTTGGGGCCGATGTTGCCCAGGCCGAGCACCGCGGAGCCGTCCGTGACGACCGCGACGCTGTTGCGCTTGATGGTCAGGCGGCGGGCGTCCTCGGGGTTGTCCGCGATGGCCTGGCAGACCCGGGCGACGCCGGGGGTGTAGATCATCGAGAGGTCGTCGCGGTTCCGGATGGGGTGCTTCGACGACATCTCGATCTTGCCGCCGAGGTGCATCAGGAACGTACGGTCGGAGACCTTGCCGAGGGAGACGCCCTCGATGCCCCTCAGCTTCTCGACGATCTCGTCCGCGTGGGCGGTGGAGGTCGCGGCGATGGTGACGTCGATACGGAGCTTCTCGTGGCCGGAGGCGGTCACGTCGAGGCCGGTGACCGACCCGCCGGAGGACTCCACGGCCGTGGTGAGCTGGCTGACGGCGGTGCCGCTCGCGGGGACTTCCAGTCGCACCGTCATCGAATACGAGACGCTAGGCGCCGTTGCCATGGCCGACTTCCTCTGCTTTCCCTTGTGACTCTCTGTGCCCCGTACCGGGCCCGAGGGGAGGCCAAGGGCCGGAGGGCGTTGTTCGATCGTCCCACCTACCAGCCGGTAGACGGTAACGAGCTACCAGTTTCGGAAAGACAATTCCACCATACGAGAGAGAGTCGGCGGAGGGAAGACCCGCCCGGCGCGAGCGCCGCTCCTCGAAGCCTCCCGGGGAACCCCGCGCCAACGACGACGGGCGCCTTCCGGAGAGGTCCGGAAGGCGCCCGTCGCGCTGATGAGGTGACACCGACCCGCCATGCTCGCCTCGCGGCAAGTGGTCGCTCGCAGCGACTAAGGTTGGGCCCGGGGGCTTGGATCGGGCCGGTGCCACTTACAAGGCTAACAAACCCTTTCCCGGAACGAATCCCGTCCCAGCACTCCCGTTCGACGCCTGGCCCGGAAGCGGTCCGGCCCCGGGATTCCACCCGATCGGCCCCGCCTGCCCCTCAGTCCCTGAGCAGGTCCGGGACCCCCTGCTCGTCCGGCTCGTCGCGGGCGCCGGACAGGACGGTCAGCCGCTGGGTGGCCCGCGTCAGGGCCACGTACAGGACACGCAGCCCGGCCGGGGACTCGTCCGCGATCTCGGCCGGGGAGACCACCAGCGTCGCGTCGTACTCCAGGCCCTTGGCCTCCAGGGAACCGAGCGCCACCACCCGGTCGCCGAGCCCGGACAGCCACGAGCGGGCCTGCTCCCGGCGGTTCATCGCCACGACCACGCCGACGGTGCCGTCCACCTCGGACAGCAGCCGGGCGGCCTCCTCGCGCACGGCGGCGGCCAGCGCCGCGTCGCCGGTGCCGTCCGGCACCGCGAACCGGGGCACCAGGCCCGTGGAGCGGACCGCGGACGGCGCCTGCATGCCCGGCATCGCCAGGGCCAGCACCTTGGCGGCCAGCTCGGCGATCTCGGCCGGGTTGCGGTAGTTGACCGTGAGGGTGAAGCGGCGGCGCGGACGGGCGCCCAGGGCCTCGTCGCGGGCGGCGGCGGCCTCGTCCGGGTCGGACCAGGAGGACTGCGCCGGGTCGCCGACGATCGTCCAGGTGGCGTGCCGGCCGCGGCGGCCGACCATCCGCCACTGCATGGGCGTGAGGTCCTGCGCCTCGTCGACGATGACGTGCGCGTACTCCGTGCGCTCCTCCTCCAGCCGGTCGCGGCGGCCTCGGCCACCCGAGGAGCGGTCGGCGAAGGTGGTCAGCTCCTCCAGGCCGGTGAGCTGGTCCAGCGGGTCGGCCTCGCGCGGCCGGGCGGGCCGGGCCGGGGCGCCCAGGACGAGCTGGAGCTCGTCCAGCAGGGCCACGTCGTGGACCGACAGCGGGCCCTGGCCCGCCGCGTCCAGCCGCCGCAGCGAACGGGCCAGCCGGCCGGCCTCGCGCGGGTTCAGGACCCGGCGCGACCAGCGGGCGAGCCGGCGCTCGTCGGCCATGGCGGCCAGCACCCGGCGCGGGGTCAGCTCGGGCCACCAGGCGTTCAGGAAGTCCGCGAACTCCGGCTCGGTGGTGATGTCCTCGTCGAACGCCTGCCGCGCCTCGGCGGCCAGCTCCGGGTCGGTGTGCCGGGTGGAGGCGCCGGACTTGGACCACAGCGCGTCCAGGATGAGGCGGCGGGCGCGCGGGCGCAGCAGGTTGAGCGGGGCGGTGCCGCCGAGGGCGGCCTGCCGGATGCGGCGCAGTTCGTCCGCGTCCAGCTCGATGCGGGCGCCGAAGGCGACCACGCGCAGCCGGTCGGGCACGGCGCGGCCGTGCGGGGAGCCGCCGTCCTCGTCCTCACCGAAAGCCAGTTGCCCGTCCTGGGCCGCCGGGCGGCCGGTGCCGAGTTCCAGCGCGCCGCGGGCGGCCTTGCGCAGCACCTTCTGCATGCGGCTGGAGCCCTTGATCCGGGCCACGGCGGGGGTGTCGTACGCGGTCGCCTCGGCGCCGTCGACCAGCGAGCCCAGGGCGCGGATGGCGACCTGGCCCTCCTCGCCGAGCGAGGGCAGCACGCCCTCGGTGTAGGCGACCAGCAGCGGGGTCGGGGAGACGACGAGGATGCCGCCCGCGTAGCGGCGGCGGTCCTGGTAGAGGAGGTAGGCCGCGCGGTGCAGGGCGACGGCGGTCTTGCCGGTGCCCGGCCCGCCCTCGACCTCGGTGACGGAGGCGGCGGGGGCGCGCACGACCAGGTCCTGTTCGGCCTGGATGGAGGCGACGATGTCGCGCATGGTGTGGCTGCGGGCCCGGCCCAGCGCGGCCATCAGGGCGCCGTCGCCGACGGCGGGCAGCTCGTGCCCGTCCAGCGTCGCGGTGATCTCCGGACGCATCAGGTCGTCCTCGACGCCGAGCACCCGGCGGCCCTTGGAACGGATCACCCGGCGGCGCACGACCCGGCCCGGCGCCACCGGCGTGGCCCGGTAGAACGGCGCGGCGGCGGGCGCCCGCCAGTCGATGACCAGCGGACTGTAGTCCGCGTCCAGGACGCCGAGCCGCCCGATGTGCAGCGTCTCGGCGATCTCGGCGCGGCCGTCGGTGATCGCGCCGTCGGCGGGCTCGACGGAGGTGTACGCGCCGTCCGGGCCCTTCTCCCCGTCCTTGCCCAGGAGCAGGTCGATGCGGCCGAAGAGGAAGTCCTCGTACTCCGAATTGAGCCGGTGGAGGTGGACGCCGGCCTGGAAGACCTGGGCGTCCCGCTCGGCGAGCGCGCCGGGCGTGCCGACCTGACCCCGTTTGGCGGCGTCGTCCATCAGGAACTCGGCCTCGTGGATCTTCTCCTCAAGACGCTCGTAGACGCGGTCGAGATGCGTCTGCTCGGTTTCGATTTCGCGGTCGCGAACGGAATCCGGCGCGTGCGTGGCGTTCTGCGCGGCCACCCAAGCCCCCTTCTGCTGTGCGTAGGGCAGCCGTCCACCGTACGCGAACCCGGCAACGGACGCACCTGCAGGTCAGCGACCGGACAGCGACCGCGGACGGGGGACGGCGGCGGAGTGCGCGGCTCCGCGGCGGGCGATGCCCCGCGCCCGCCGCGCACCTCGATGGAGGCCCGGCGCTACACCTTGATGGAGGCCAGCCGCTTCCCGTCCAGGGTGCGGACCTCGAAGTGGTCGATGTCGTCGCGGTTCATCGCGGCCCCGCCGTGGGTGTAGAGGGGGTCCCGGTTCCACTTGTAGGCGCCGTCCTTGAGGCCGTAACCCCCTTCGGGGACCGCCCAGGTGGTGACGGTCTGTTCCGCGCCGTTCTTGCCGACCGCGACGAGGTCGCAGGTCAGCGGGCCTTTGACGTTGCCGAGCTTGAGCGCGACATGGGTGCCCCAGGGCTTGGGCTCCATCGAGACGGTCGCCGCGACCTTGGTGACCGGGTCGACGGTCCCGACCTTCTCGCCCCTCCCGTAGCCGGTCTGCGTGTAACCGGACTGGTGCGCCTGTGTGTCGTGCTGCCAGCCGGAGGTCAGCGCGCCGGCGGCCAGCGGCCCGCCGACGATCAGCACCGCCGCGGCGCCCGCCAGGTACAGGCGGCGGCGGTGGCGGGTGCGCCGGGTGGCGGTGACCTCGTCCAGCAGGCCCTCCAGGACGTTCGGGCCGGGGGTCGCGGTGAGCGTCGCGGTGTCCGCGGCGGTGTCCCGGTAGTCGGCCAGGAGCGGGGTCAGTTCCATCAGGTCGTCGAGTTCGGCGCCGCACCGCGCGCAACCGGCGAGGTGCTCCTCGAAACGGGCCGCTTCCGCCGGGGACAGGGCACCGAGCGCGTAGGCACCGACGTCGCTGTGGGGGATCGGCTCTGTGGGCGGGGTCACGCCGTCACTCCTCGTTCTTCGAGCGAAAGCTTCAGGGAGCGCAACGCGTAGAAGACACGGGACCGCACGGTCCCGGCCGGCACACACAGCACCTCCGCCGCCTCGCTGACCGTGCGCCCTTTGAAGTAGGTCTCGATCAGGGCCTCTCGGTGGGCTCGGCTCAGGTCCGCCAGCGCGTCGGAGATCGTCATCAGGCGCAGCGCCCGGTCGATCTCGTCGGCGGCGGGCATCGTCTCCAGCGGGGTGGCGTCCACTTCCTGCGGCCGGGCCTGGCGGCTGCGGTGGCCGTCGATGACGATCCGCCGGGCGACGGTCACCAGCCAGGGGCGGACGGAACCCGTCGCGCGCTGCAACTGGTCCGCGTTGCGCCAGGCGCGCAGCAGCGTCTCCTGGACCACGTCCTCGGCCCGGTGCCGGTCCCCGGCCACCAGGCGCAGAACAAAAGCGAAGAGCGGGCCCGCGTGCTCTTCGTAAAGCGCCCGCATGAGCTCCTCGTCCGGGCTCGTCCGGTCTGCCACGTCGGCATCCTCGCGCACGCCGACCCCCGGGTCGATAGGGCGGAAGCGACATTCGCACGACACGGGAATCAGCCCCCGAATCCGGGCGCGCGCGCCGGTCCGGAAAGGAAAGCGGAGCGGTCGCGGAAGCCACCACCGCGATCAGCCGCCGTCCCGCGAAAAGGCACGGTGGAACATTTCCGTAAGGTCGCCGTGTGCATTTCCGCCACCCCCGTACATGATTCGGCCAACGCCGTTCCCGTCCTTCCAGCGGACGCGCTCTTTTCCCGGCCTTCCCTCATCCCCCGCCTTTCCCTCGTCCCCCTCGGCGGCGGGGGCGCGCGCTGGTCACCACGGGTGGTCGCACACCTCCCGGCGGCCAGGTCCCGCCCGCGCACGTCCGTCCCGTACCCCCGTTCTCCGCCCTCCGAAGACGCGTCCCGGCGGGCCCGATGGGAAATCCTCACTACGGGACTACGGGCCGCCGCGGCAGCGCGACTCAACGCCCGCGGAAGAATCTCGGACCGGCCGCACGGACGCGTTCGCCCGGCCCTCCCGACGACCGGAACGGGTTCCGCGTACGGGACGGAGCACCATCCCCATGACGGCTCCCATATCCCTCCGCCACCCCTTCGGTTCCTTACGTAATTCTTCGGCTCTTTACGTATCGATGTCGGGCCGGTCGGTTACGGATCGAATGGCTTCCATGTTCAGCCCGAATACTGTGACGCACCCCTCATTCGCCGATTGAGCGAACGCGCGCGTTCATCCCGTACAACGGTGCGAGAGACGGTTTCGGGGACACCGACTCGCCCAGGGGGAGGCACCGTGCGGCGTTCGACCGGACACAGGGGGGACGACGACGCCGGGGCCCGCGCGACCGGCCGCCCGGCCGGCACCACGAACGCGCCGGGGAACGGGACCGCGCACCACCACAGCCACACCGGGAGCGGTGGCGGACACCACGCCGCCGGGTCGGGCGGCGCCGCGTACGGGGGTCGCGGCGCCGCCACCGGCGCGCCCTTCACGGGCTTCACGTGCTTCGCCAACTTCACGGGCCTCGCCGACTTCGCGGGCTTCGCAGGCTTCACAAGGGCGCCTTCTCGGGCTGAGCGGCTTCACCAGCTTCACCGGCTTCGCAGGTGCGCCTTCACCGGCGGGGACGGCCGGGCCCCGGCACCGCGCCACCGGACCCACGGCGCCGGCACCCGCACCGGCACCTCATCGGACCGCCGACGCGGACGCGGAGGCAGAGGCGGGA
Organism: Streptomyces sp. NPDC003077; assembly: GCF_040611095.1. Lineage (NCBI taxonomy): Bacteria > Bacillati > Actinomycetota > Actinomycetes > Kitasatosporales > Streptomycetaceae > Streptomyces > Streptomyces sp. NPDC003077. The sequence goes on from NZ_JBEXNM010000049.1 coordinate 47,858, forward strand.
GCGGACGCAGAGGCGGGAGTGCCGGGGGCTCCCCCCTCGGCGGTTCCACGGGTGGCGCGCCGACGGTGGCGCGCCACCCGTTCGCGGTTCCCGCACACCTCGCTGGAGCACCAGCGCCGCCGCCGTCCGCGCGAGGTGTCCAGGTAGACCAGGGAGCAACCTTCCCCTTCGCACTGCCGCAACTGAGCGCGCGTCACCGCGTCGGTGAGCAGGACGATCGCGTCCCGGGCCACCGCGGCGAGCAGACCGGCGCAGTCGGGCGGCCCGGCGAGGGCGCGCACCAGGGTGCCGTCCGGCGCGCGTAACGCCCTTATGGGTGGTTCGGCGCTCGCCGCCGTCCTGTTGAGGAGCGCGAGGTCGGACTCGTCGGCGCCGCCGCGCAGTTCGCCGTGCACGACGCGGCGCAGCAGTTCGCGCAGCGCCCGGAAGCGGGCGACCCAGGCGCGGTCCACGCCACCGAGCCGCGCGCCGCCGGGCACCACTCCCGCGCCGACGAGCCAGGCGGTCAACTCCTCCGGTCCGGCGAGCCGTTCGGTCCGCGGGTGGCCGGCGGTGGCCACCAGGTCGAGACTGATCCGCCCGCAGTCGTACCGCAGGTCGTAGGGCGCCGCCATGTGCCTGTCACTCCTTCGGGACAACGCTTGCCACGCTCGTCTCCCAGAGTGCCCGGCCCGACCCCTCGTCCGGAACCCTCGGTACCGGCCCGCCGCCTCCCGCTCCCGGCCTTCCGCCCGCCCCGAAGGCGCCCCGGGCACCCCCGCGCACTCCCTCGCGCCCGCTCGCCCGTCAGATGAACCCCGGGGGTATACAAGGCGTCTATACAAGACACGTATACAGTGCGCGTATACACGTCATGCATATGGCACGGCGCGACGAGCGGTCTGTCGTCGTGCCGTGCGCCGCCGCGCGTCGGCCCGTCCGGACGAAGGTCTCCATGTCGCCAAAGAACATGCTCAGGAACCGCGCCACCCTCACCCACAAGGTCCGCTACGCGGTACAGCACCCCGAGCGCATCGCCCCCTACCTCAAGCGCACCGCCCGGGACGGCTGGCTGCGCCTGAAGCACCCCGACCACGTGGCCTACTACCGCGCCGTCATGGCCTCCGACACCAGCCGCAACCCGGAGGCGGCGGTCGGCAGCCGCAGCCACGACCGCTGGCTGGCGCTGGGCGAGATGCAGTTCTCCTACCTCAAGGAGCACGGCATCGCCCCCGAGCACCGCATGCTCGACATCGGCTGCGGGAACCTGCGGGCGGGCTGGCGCTTCATCCAGTACCTCGACACCGGCAACTACTACGGCATCGACATCTCGCCCGACATCCTGGTCGCCGCCAAGCGCACCCTGACGCGCTACGAACTCCAGGACAAGCTGCCGCACCTGACGATCACGCAGGACCTGACCTTCGACTTCCTGCCGGACCGGCACTTCGACATCGTGCACGCGCACAGCGTCTTCTCGCACTCCCCCGCGCACGTCATCAACCAGGCGCTGGCCCACGTCGGCCGCATCCTGGCGCCCGGCGGGTACTTCGACTTCACCTTCGACCGCACGGAGGGCACCGAACACCACGTGCTGCGCGAGGACTTCTACTACCGCACGGAGACGCTGCTGGCGATGGCCCGCAAGCACGGCCTGGAGGCGCGCTTCATGGAGGACTGGGAGAGCCGGCCGCACGGCCAGTCCAAGATCCGCGTCAGCAACCCCGAGTGAGGCGGCGCGGGCGCCCGTCCATCGGGCGCCCGCCCGTCGGCCGCCCGCGCCGGGGGAGCCGGACCCGCCGGGCCGGACGCGCCGGTGCCGGGGCCGGGCCGGGCTCGCCGGGGGCCGGGCCGGACGCGCCGCCGTCCCCGCCGTACGGGGACGGGTGCGTCCCCTCCGGCAGGTGCGCTCCGGGCCCGGGGCCTCGCCGCGAACGGGTTCCCGTCACGGGCCCTCCCCAGCGGATGGTCTCCGACCCTGCGGGGGCGGTGACGGCCCGGAACCGGCCCCCTTCAGGGGACGAGCCCCGGCCCACCGGAATCGCCCCTTCAGGGGACGAGTCCCGGCCCACCGCCCCTTCAGGCGACGAGCCCCAGGGCCCCTTGAGCGCCCCGCCCCCGCCTCACACCTCGAACTCGCACCAAACGATCTTGCCCGGTGCCCGCTCCCCCACGCCCCACTTGTCCGCGAGCGCCTCCACGAGCATCAGCCCGCGCCCGGCCTCCTCCTCGGCGCCCGCCGGCACCGCGCCCGCGCGGGGGCGGCCCTCCCCGCTGTCGTGCACCTCCACCCGCAGCGCGCCGTCGCCGGTGACCCAGAGCTGGAGCCGGAAACCGCGCCCCGGCGGCACCCCGTGCACCAGCGCGTTGGTCACCAGCTCGCTCACGCACAGCAACACCTCTTCCGCACGCTCGCCGGCACCCATCCCCAGTTCGGCGAGTGCCTGACGTACGAACTCCCTCGCCAGCGGCACGGATCGCCGCTCGCGGCGATAAAAGCGCTCACGTACGCAGGTGAGTTGGATCTCCTGGTTCATGAGACAACGGTCGCACTCCGTAACTACTCTTGAACAGTGGGTAAGAGGCGGCAAAAACGGAGTCGCATTCCAGATGTGGCCCGGCAGGCGTCTGAAAGGCGGGTTGCCGGTCGGGCGGCCGAAACGGATGCGCAAAAAGCCATCAACTGCCATACGACCGATCGATGCCCCGACCCCCTCGGCCGGGACACAATGGCGGGCTCTGGCCTGCGGCTCACCGCCCGCGTTCGCGCCGCGCCGGGCGCGCGCTCCCCGCCCGCGCTCCCGGCGGGCTACTTCCCGCTCATCCGCCGGGGCGGCATCATCCGGACGGTGTCGTCACAGATCTGGAAGCGCGCGTGCCGCCCGGCCTCGTCCCGTACGGGTATCCGCACGCCGCCGTTCTCGTCCTTCGGCGCGGTCACCCACACGGAGTCGCTCTCCACCAGGCACCCGAACTCGGCCTCGGCCTTGCCCGCGGTCTTGTAGCGCAGGTCGATCGCCACGCCGCTCCCGCTGGGCAGGCTGACCGGGCGCGCCCGGCCGTAGCCGCGCCCGTTGGCCTCCGGGCCCTTGCCGACGTTGACCAGCACGGACGGGAAGCCCCGGAAGACGCAATCGTTCGCACCGGTGTTGACGGCGGAGAGCCGCCCCGTGCGATAGCCGCCGGGCTTGCCCGTCTTCTTCAGGACGACGGCCTTCCACTTCAGGTCCTTGGTGACGCAGCCGGCCCGCAGCGCGTCGGCGCGCGGCTCGTCACAGCCGACCGCCCCGAGCCCCAATACCAACGCGGCCAAGGGCGCCAGCATCAGTGCACGCTTCCGCACGAATCCCCCTGCAATGGTCGGCCGTTCCTCGTCTGTTGGTGATGATGAGCGGAGCGCCGCGGAGGTTGCCTGAAGAGACGAAGATCACGCACCTTGCCCGGAACTTTGCCGCGCGGTTCCCCGCACCGCCCCCGGGCCCGTCAGCCCGCCGCCCCCGCGGCCCCCTCTCCACCCGTCATCAGCCCCGCGTCCTCCTCCGGCAGCCAGTCCCCGCCATCCGGCCGCCGCAGCCAGCCCCCTGCCGCACCCAGCGCGCGACACGCCGTACGCAGCGCCGCGAGCCCCGGGTGCCGCAGGCCGCGCCGCCACACCATCGAGACGGGCGAGAGCGGTACGGGGTCGACGAGGGGGCGCAGCGCCATACCGGGGACGTCGATGAACTCCACGCTCGCCAGCACCCACCACCCCCTCTTGCGCACCACCCGCATGAACTCCTCCGAGCCGTCGATCTCCGGGAACGGCTCGGCCATCGCGATCCCGCGCCCGGCGAACAGCCGGTGGGCGAGGTCGGTCCACTCGGCGGTGTGCGGGTTCCCGGCTCCGGCGTACAGCGTCTGGCCGGCCAGCGCGGCGAGCGGGACGGCCGGCTGCGCCGCCAGCGGGTGGCCGGCCGGCAGCAGGACGGCCATCGGCTCGTACCGGACGGGCAGGTGCGCGAGCCCGGCCCGCACGTCCGGCGGCAGCCCGGCCAGCCGTCCGAAGGACACGTCCAGCCGCCCCGCCAGCAGCTCCGGGGCCGCGCCGGTCAGCCCGCTGTGGAAGCGGGCCACGAACTCGGTGTCGGGACACGCCCGGCGGGTCTCCTCCAGCACCCGGTGCGCGGTGCCGACGGGCGCGCTGATGTCGACGAGCAGCGGGCGCTCCGGCTCCGCGCGGAAGGCGGCGGCCAGTTCCTCGTACGCGTCCAGCACCCGCCGCGCGTACGGGACCAGCCGGGCCCCTTCCGGGGTGAGCGCCACCTGCCGGGTCGTCCGCACGAACAGGTCGGCGCCCAGTTCCCGCTCCAGCCGGCGGACGTCCCGGCTGAGCGCCTGCTGGGCGACGTAGAGGCGGGCCGCGGCCCGGGTGAAGTGCAGTTCGTCGGCGACGGCGAGGAACGCCCGCAGCAGGCGCGGGTCCAGGTCGTGGGGCATCGGGCCATGGTGGCGGACGACGGGGTGGGCGACACCGCCCGGGGCCGTCTCCCTGGGGAGCGCACCGCCCGCGCCCCACACCCATCCATATCGATCCCCGCCCCGAGAACCCCTCGTTCCCCCATCCCGGATTAACAACCCATCCGCGTCAATCCCCGCCCCAAAGGTGTTGGACCCACCACGGAGCGACCCGCGACCGTAGACGCGTGATCCTCTTCCTCGCCTCCCGGCCCGTGACCGCGCCGCCCGTCCGCCCGACCGCCGCCCGGCCCCGGCGCCGCGCCCCCTTCGCGCGGGTCCTGGCCCCCTACGGGCGGCTCTTCGCCGTCCCGGGGGCGCGCGCCTTCACCGCGGGCAACCTGGTGGCCCGGCTCCCCATGGGCATGTTCAGCGTCAGCGCGGTCATCATGATCGCCGGGGCGTACGGCTCGTACGCGCTGGCCGGCGCGGTGACCGCCACCGGCCTCGCCGCCACCGCGGTGGTCGGCCCCTGGACGGCCCGGCTGGTCGACCGCCACGGACAGGCCCGGGTCGCCGTGCCCGCGACGGCCGTGGCGGTCGCCGGCTCCCTGGCCCTGCTGCTGTGCGTACGCCTCCAGGCGCCCGTCTGGACGCTCTTCGCGGCGTACGCCTGCACCGCGACCACGCCCAACACCGGCGGGATGTCCCGTGCCCGCTGGGCGCACCTCTTCCGGCGCGACCCGCGCGCGCTGCACACCGCCCAGGCCTTCGAACAGGCCGCGGACGAGCTCTGCTTCATGCTCGGACCGGTGCTCGCGGCCTTCCTGTGCACGGCGCTGTTCCCGGAGGCGGGCACCCTCGTGGGCGCGGTGCTGCTGTTCACCGGCGTAGTGCTGTTCGCCGCGCAGCGCCGTACGGAGCCGCCGGTGACGCCCGGCGCCCCGCGGACCGGCCGGTCGCCCGTCCGCGACCCCCGGGTGGCCGGGCTGCTGGTGACCTTCCTCGCCACCGGCGCGGTCTTCGGCTCGCTGGAGATCGTCACCATCGGGTTCGCGGACGCGCACGGGCACCAGGGCGCGGCGGGCCCGGTACTGGCGCTGCAGGCGGCCGGGTCCTGCGCGGCCGGGCTGGTGTACGGGCTGCTGCGCCCGGCCGGGTCGCCGGGCAGCCGCTTCGTGTGGTGCGTGGGCGCGATGGCGCTGCTGATGCTGCTGCCGCTGCTCGCCGCGTCCCGCGGCGGCCTGCCGCTCCTGGCGGGGTCGCTGCTGGTGGCGGGGATGGCGACCGCGCCGACCATGGTCACGGCCATGGCGCTGCTCCAGTCCCGTACGCCGCCGGCCCGCCTGAACGAGGGGATGACGCTGGCGGTGACGGCGCTGCTGGGCGGCATCGCGGCGGGCTCGGCGATGGGCGGCTGGTCCGTACAGCATCTGGGCCCGGCCTTCGGCCCGCACTCGGGGTACGCCGTCCCGGCCACCGCCGCGGCGCTCGCCCTCGTCACGGCCGTGGCGGTCACCGGCCGCGCGCGCCGGACGGCGGACGCGAAGCCGTGACCGCCCGCATACGAGCAGCACGTGTACGGGAAGCCCGCATACGAGAACGGCCCCCGGTCCGCCGACGACGCGGCGGGCCAGGGGCCGTTCTCCCACATGGGATGAGTGGAGATGGCGGGAATCGAACCCGCGTCCAACGGTGCGGAATCAGGGCTTCTCCGAGCGCAGTCCGCTGCGATTTTCTCGGCCCCGGAGATCACGCGGACAAGTCTCCGACGGGCTCAGTCACTGTTTGATTTCCCACCAGGCCCCGTGACCGGGCCTAGTGGTTTAGTTCCCTAGCTGATGCCAGGATCCGGGTCGGGAACATCCCCGGGCTGACACTTCGCAGGTCGCTACTTAGGCAGCGAGGGCGAAGGAATCGCGCTTGGTGTTGGCGATTATTGGTTGCGACACATGGTTAACGAGATCATTGCCGCTTCCTCGGCTCGCTTCCCCTGCTTCGACATCCGCTGTCGAAACCGATCATCCCCATGTTGTTTTTTCAAAGCACGCCCCACTCGGTGGAGCGCCGTGGCCCCTCGCGGGGGCACGTGTGCCATCGTACGTGACCAACGTAGGGCGGTGCCAGCATATTCCCGGGCACCCGGCGAGCCCCGGGCCACGCCGACCCGACCCCAGACCTGACCCCACGATCAGGCCCCGCGATCAGGCCCGGCACCAGGCACGCGGCGAGGCCACGCGTCCGGAAGAGCCGCCGTCCGGAACGCCCGCCACCCGGCCCGTCCGTCCGGACGACCCCGCGGCTGCGATCACGCCCGCTGGCGGCGCCGCGCCGCGGACATCGCGCGCTCCGCCTCGCGCCGGTCCTGCTGCTCCCGGAGCGTCTGCCGCTTGTCGTACTCCTTCTTGCCCTTGGCCAGCGCGATCTCGACCTTGGCCCGGCCGCCCTTGAAGTACAGGGACAGCGGCACGATCGTGTGGCCGCTCTCCTGGCTCTTGGACTCCAGCTTGTCGATCTCGGCCCGGTGCATCAGCAGCTTCCGCTTCCGCCGGGCGCTGTGGTTGGTCCACGTGCCCTGGGCGTACTCCGGGACGTGCACGTTGTGCAGCCACGCCTCGTGGCCGTCGATCTGGACGAACCCGTCCACGAGCGAGGCCCGGCCCTGGCGGAGCGACTTCACCTCCGTGCCGGTGAGCACCAGACCGCATTCGTAGGTGTCCAGAATGTGGTAGTCGTGGCGCGCTTTCTTGTTCTGCGCGACGAGCTTGCGGCCGTCGTCCTTGCCCTTGTTCTTGCTGCCTTTGCCCTTGGTCATAGTGCGGCCATTTTCGCACTACGCACCGGTAGGAAGGCGAGCCAATTCCCGAGGCGGATCGGTCGCCCGGACGGGTCAGCCGCCCAAGCCCCACAGGACCGTGCGGGCCCGGCGCTCCGTGCCGTCCTCGGCGTTCAGGTCCGGGGCGATCCCGCGCCCGTCCACGGCCCGGCCCGACGGCGTGCGGTAGTGGCCGACCGTCAGCTCGGCCACCGATCCGTCCGGCAGCTCGCTGGGCATCTGCACGGCGCCCTTGCCGAACGTCGGCGAGCCCACGACGACCGCCCGCCCCCGGTCCTGGAGCGCGCCGGTCAGCAGCTCGGCCGCGCTCATCGTGCCGCCGTCCACGACGACGACCAGGGGGACGGCGGTGTCCCCGCCGTCCTCGGCGTACAGGGCGCGCTGGCTTCCGTGGACGTCGTACGTGGCGACCAGACCGCCGTCCAGGAACGCCGAGGCGGCGGTGACCGCCTCGGTGACCAGGCCGCCGGTGTTGCCCCGCAGGTCGAGCAGGATGCCGTGGCGGCGGGAGGCCGCGCGGACCGCGCGCCGGACCTCTTCGCCGGTGCCCTTGGCGAACGTGTCGACCTTGATCCGGAGCGGGCCATCCGCGCCGGCCGGCCACTCGGTGGTCACATTGCGCACCTTCAGGCGCACGCGGCGCAGCGCCTCGGTCCACGTGTGCTCCCCACGCCGCAGCTCCAGCGCCACCCGGCTGCCCACCGGGGCGTCGCGGTCGCGGCCTCGCGGCGCGCCGTTCGGCCGCTTCGGGAGGTCGCCGCGCAGCCGGGCCACCACGTCGGTGACGGGGTGGTGCCGGACGGGCGTGCCGTCGACGGCGCGCAGCACGTCCCCGGCCCGGACACCGGCCTCGGCGGCCGGGCTGCCGGGCTGGGTCCGGGCCACCTCGATCCACCCGTCCGCCGCCTGCCGCACCCACAGACCGGTGCCGACGTACACGCCGTCCAGCTCCTGGCGGAAGCCCGCGTACTCGCCCGCGGTGTAGACGGTGGACCAGCGGTCGCCGCCGCGGCTGACGACGCCGGAGGCGGCCTCGGCGCCGGACTCGCCGGCCTTCATGGCGCGCGTGACGGCGTCCTCGACGGCCTGCCGGTCGGCGCGGCGGGGGGTGGCGGGCGCGGAGCCTCCGGGAGCCGGTATGCGCCGTTCCGCGCCGGTGCCGGGGTTCTCGCCCCAGGAGCCCGCCGCCGCTCCGGTGACGAGCACACTCGTGAAGACCAATGTCAGGGCCGCCCCGCGGCGGATGCGGCGGGGCCGGACGAACAGCCACGGGCCCGACATGCCGGTGAGTGTAGGCCAGAAAGAAGCGCCGTACGGCCTGTTGACCGTACGGCGCCCTAGGCGAAACTCACACCTTGAGGTACTTGCGGAGCGCGACGAACGCCGCGAGCGCCGGCATCAACAAGCCGATCAGCAGTACCAGCGGCAGCACCGACAGCACCGAATCCCAGCCAATGAAGTTGACGACCTTGATGCGGCCCGCTAGCCAGTTGTCGACCAGGAGGTACTTGCCGCCCACGATCAGCACCCCGGCGAACAGGGCGCCGAGCAGCCCGGCGATCGCCGCCTCCAGGATGAACGGCATCTGGATGTAGAAGCTGGACGCTCCCACCAGCCGCATGATCCCCGTCTCCCGCCGCCGGCTGAAGGCGGAGACCCGTACGGTGTTCACGATCAGCAGCAGCGCCACCAGGAGCATCAGCCCCATCACGCCCAGCGCCGCCACCTTCATCCCGTCGAGCAGGTTGAAGAGGGGTTTGACGGTCTCCTGCTGGTCCTGGACCTCCTGGACGCCCGGACGGTCGGAGAACGCCGTCTTTATGACGGAGTACTTCGTCGGGTCCTTGAGCTTGACCCGGAAGGACTCCGGAAGCTGCTCGGGGATCACCAGCCCGGCCACGGGCGTGTTGCCGAACTGCTCCTTGTAGAGCTTGTACGCCTGCTCGCTGGACTCGTACTGCACGCTCTCCACGAGCGGCAGCCGGTCCAGCTCCGCCTTGATCTCCTTCTTCTGCTGCTCGGTGACCGGGCCCTTCGCACAGCGCTTGCTGACCTGGGCGTCGTTCTTGTTGCAGAAGTAGATGGTGACGTTGACCTTGTCGTACCAGTAGCCCTGCATGGTGTTGACCTGGTCGCTCATCAGGAGCGACGCGCCGAACAGGCCGAGCGAGAGGGCTACGGAGACGATGACGGCGATCGTCATCGTGAGGTTTCGCCGGAGGCCGACGCCGATCTCCGACAGGACGAACTGGGCGCGCATGGCGTCCTTTCAGTGCTGGTAGCCGTACACGCCGCGCGACTGGTCGCGTACGAGCCGGCCCTTCTCAAGTTCCATGACCCGCTTGCGCATCTGGTCGACGATCTGCTGGTCGTGGGTGGCCATGACCACGGTCGTCCCGGTCCGGTTGATCCGGTCCAGCAGCTTCATGATGCCGACGGAGGTCTGCGGGTCGAGGTTGCCGGTCGGCTCGTCGGCGATCAGCAGCAGCGGACGGTTGACGAAGGCCCGCGCGATGGCCACGCGCTGCTGCTCGCCGCCGGACAGCTCGCCCGGCATCCGGTTCTCCTTGCCGCCGAGCCCGACCAGGTCGAGGACCTCGGGGACGGTCTTGCGGATCTGCCCGCGCGGCTTGCCGATGACCTCCAGGGCGAAGGCGACGTTCTGCCCCACCGTCTTGTTGGGCAGCAGCCGGAAGTCCTGGAAGACGGTGCCCAGCTGACGGCGCATGTGTGGCACCTTCCAGTTGGACAGCCTCGCGAGGTCCTTCCCCAGTACGTGCACCGAGCCATGGGTGGCACGCTCCTCGCGCAGGAGCAGGCGCAGGAAGGTGGACTTGCCGGAGCCCGAAGAGCCCACCAGGAAAACGAACTCGCCCCGCTCGATTTCCAGGGATACATCCCTGAGCGCAGGACGGGTCTGCTTCGGATAGGTCTTGGAGACATTGTCGAATCGGATCACTGATGCACCACGGTCGACCTGGGTAGCGGTACGGGATACCGTGTCGCGGTTCCCGTCGGTGAGCGTGACCATACGCGAACCTCGCGCGGCGGCGCAGGTGGGCCGCCGCTGTTGGCACGTTTATCCACGGCACCTACGGGGACAAAACGAACACATTCCCGCTCAGTCCCGCTCAGGCTTCCAACGTGATTCGACATTCCCCGTCGCGATCCGTCATGGTGCGTCACATTCCGTCGCACCCCGGTGCCGTGCCGGGACGGAACCGGCCCGGGGCGCGCCGACCGGGCAGGGAGCTGGCACAGTGGGAAGGGAACCATTACGGTTCCCGATGCGTTGGCGCTGTCGAGAAGGAGGTCGCATGACGTACGACCGACTGGTGTGCGCCAACTGCGCGGCCCCCGTGAGCGAGGGCCGCTGCCCCGTCTGCCGGGCGAGCAGGGAACGGCTGCAGCACCAAGCGGGCGGCATCTTCACGCAGCTCACCCCGGGTGCGCTGGTGATCCTGCTGGTGGCCCTGGTCGCGGTGGCGGTGCTGCTGCATCAGGCCGCGTAGCGGGTCTGCCGATCGGCGTCCCGCGTCGCCTCGGGGACGGTGGTCGCACCTTGAGCCCGCGTGCGCACCCGGGGCCGGACGGCTGTCCGAGCCCGCCGGGTCCCCTTGAGCCAACCGGTCTCCGGGCACGTTCCGGAGACGTCCGCGTACGGTCCGCGTCGGCGCGGATGTGGACGACCGGTGAGGAACCGATGAAGCCGCGGGCGGTGACCGAAACGGTCAGACCCGCGCAGAAGCCGTAACCAGTTATCGAAGCACCGAGGGCCCGGAGCGCTGATTCACGCTCCGGGCCCTACGGTTTCGCGCCGTTCTTCGGGCGGTGCTCCTGGTGCCTCAGTACACCGGCGCGTGACGGTGGGTCACGCGCCGGTGCCCCGGCGTCAGGCCGCCGCCGCGCCGCCGCGGTTGATCAGGCGCGGCATCAGGCGGAAGCCGATGCCACCCGCGATCATCGTCGCGGCGCCGACGAGCAGGAAGGTCGTACCGGACGCACCGGTCTCGGCCAGCTCGCCCTTGGCCTGCTGGTTGCTCTCGCCGGGCGTCGTGGCGATCTCTTCCTTGCCCTGGGTCTGCTCGACCGGCTTGGTGCCGGCGTTGTCCGTGCCGGTGCCGTCGCCGGCACCGCCGTCGTTGCCACCGGAGCCGGAGCCGTTGCCGCCGTTGCCGTTGCCGCCGTCGCCACCGTTGCCGGGGGGCGTGGTCTGGCCACCGTCGCCACCGTTGCCCGGAGGCGTCGTCTGACCGCCATCGCCACCGTTACCGGGAGGCGTCGTCTGACCGCCATCGCCACCGTTACCGGGGGGCGTGGTCTGGCCACCGTCGCCACCGTTGCCCGGAGGCGTCGTCTGACCGCCGTCGCCACCGTTACCGGGGGGCGTCGTCTGACCGCCA
>NZ_JBEXNM010000049.1:59608-68961 GCF_040611095.1 Streptomyces sp. NPDC003077
ATCGCCACCGTTACCGGGGGGCGTGGTCTGGCCACCGTCGCCACCGTTGCCCGGAGGCGTCGTCTGACCGCCGTCACCACCGTTACCGGGGGGCGTGGTCTGACCGCCGTCACCACCCGGAGGCGGCGTCTGACCGCCGTCGCTGCCGCCGTTGTCGTTGCCCGAGACAAGCCCCCCGGCGGGGTTGCCCTCAGTGGAGCCCTCGTCGGTGGCCCCGATGCCCGCGACCACGTCGTTCGCGCCGTCGGCGACCGTGTCACCGACCAGACCGGTCGCGGAGGCCGCGCCGGCCGCCGTCAGCGACGCGCCGGCCGCGATCACCGCGCCCGCCACGATGCGCGCCACGCGCACTCGCGTCTTCTTCGTCATGTGCCTGCTACCCCCAGTAGTTGTACTCGTCAGTGGGGCATCGCATCCCTGTAAGGGGCCACGGCCGACGCGGTTCCGCGAAGCGCGGCACCGCCGGATGGGCGGTTCGCTCATCTCCCCGTTCACACGCGCCCCCGAACATACGCATGCCGCGCCCCACCCTTCCCAGTTCTCACAGGCCCGTCAAGGTCAAATAAACATGTGATGCCCGGAATGCGGCGAATTACAGGTCTCATGTACGTACGACTGTGACCAAAGCTCCACAGCGGCAACAGAATCCACGTCAAAAAACAACCGCCGCCCGAAGGACGGCGGTTGTTTTGTCGACAAGGATGTTCGGAGATAACGCGTACGGATCGCGTATGGATAAGGCGTACGGATAACCCCGGAGCGTTGACGGAGTTTTACTTCTCCGCTGTTTCCTGCGTCTTGCGCCAGCGGATGCCCGCCTCCAGGAATCCGTCGATGTCGCCGTCCAGAACGGCCTGCGGGTTGCCCACCTCGAATTCGGTGCGCAGGTCCTTGACCATCTGGTACGGGTGCAGCACGTAGGACCGCATCTGGTTGCCCCAGGAATTGCCGCCGTCGCCCTTGAGGGCGTCCATCTTGGCCTGCTCCTCCTGGCGGCGCCGCTCCAGCAGCTTGGCCTGGAGGACGTTCATGGCGGTCGCCTTGTTCTGGATCTGCGAGCGCTCGTTCTGGCAGGAGACGACGATGCCGGTGGGGATGTGGGTCAGGCGGACCGCGGAGTCCGTGGTGTTCACCCCCTGGCCGCCGGGGCCGGAGGAGCGGTAGACGTCGACCCGCAGCTCGGACTCGTCGATCTCGATGTGATCGGTCTGCTCGACGACCGGCAGCACCTCCACACCCGCGAACGAGGTCTGGCGGCGGCCCTGGTTGTCGAACGGCGAGATGCGCACGAGCCGGTGCGTGCCCTGCTCGACCGACAGCGTGCCGTAGGCGTAGGGCACCTGGACGGCGAAGGTGGTCGACTTGATGCCGGCCTCTTCCGCGTACGAGGTCTCGTAGAGCTCGGTCTTGTAGCCGTGCCGCTCGGCCCAGCGCAGGTACATGCGCTGCAGCTTCTCGGCGAAGTCGGCGGCGTCCACGCCGCCCGCCTCGGCCCGGATGCTGACGACGGCCTCGCGGGAGTCGTACTCGCCGGACAGGAGCGTGCGGACCTCCAGCTCGTCCACGGCCTTGCGGACGGCGGCGAGCTCGGTCTCGGCCTCCGCGCGGGCGTCCTCGTCGCCCTCGGCCTCGGCGAGCTCGAAGAGCACCTCAAGGTCGTCCACCCGGCCGCGCAGCTCCTCGGCGCGGCGGAGCTGGCCCTGGAGGTAGGACAGCCGACTGGTGATCTTCTGTGCGTTCTCCGGGTCGTCCCACAGGGACGGCGCCGCTGCCTGCTCCTCAAGCACGGCAACATCGGCCCTCATCTTGTCGAGGTCCAGGACGGCCTCGATCGACCCCATGGTCGAGGAGAGGGACTTCAGCTCTTCGGATACATCGACGACTGCCACGCACCCAGCCTAACGGCTGCCGCCGCCTGCCCGGCCCTGCCTTCACGGGCCGGAACGACGCGGGAACGCTGGGTGAGGGCGGCCCCGGCCCCACTCGCCCCTATGGGGGGCCGACGCCCCCCAAGGGAGCGCCGGACGCCCCTAGGGAACCCCGACCCGAAAGGGCGTCCCTCGGGAACGCCGCAAGTCCTTGAAGGAACGGCGCCGCCCTTTATGGCGCGCGTGCCGCCCCATATGGCGCGCGTGCCGCCCCTATGGCGTGCGCCTCGCCCTTATGGCGTGCGTGCTGCCTGTATGGCGTGCGCGTCGCCCTTATGGCGTGCGTGCTGCCCCTACGGCGTGCGCGTCGCGTGTGTGCCCGTCTGCTGGACCCCGGGGTCGGCGTCGTCGCCGTTCCCGCCTCCGGAGGCCAGCCAGCCGCCCAGTCCGGCCGCCACGATCACCGCGGCCACCGCGACGCCGATGCGCACCCGGCGGCGGCGCACCGCCTCGGGCGAGGTGCGGTGCCGGGCCGAGCCCGCGCGGCGTTCGCCCGCCGCCCGGGGGGCCCGCGCGGTGCCGTGCGCGCCGCCCGCCAGCTCGTCCGGGCCGGGGACCCGCATGCTGGTGTGCGTCTCGCGGCTGGAGTCCGGGACCGCGCCGTGGACCAGCGGGACGGCGCCGCGGGGCCGCTCCTCGCCCGTCCCGGACCGGCGCCCGTCGTCGTACGCGCCGGACGGCGTCGCGTACGGGCCCGCGGGGGCGCCCTGCTCGGGCTCCGCCTCCTCGGACTCGTCCTCGGGGTCGTCGATGTCCAGCGGGGGCAGCCCGGCGAGGCCGGGCAGTATCTCGCGCAGCCGGGTGGCCAGCTCCGAGGCGCGCAGCCGGGAGGCGGGGGCCTTGGCCAGGCACTGGAGGAGGAGCTGCCACAGCTCGTCGGGCACGCCGGGCAGGGGGGCGACCGTCTCGGTGACGTGCCGCCGCAGCACCGCCCCTGGGTGGCCGCCGCCGAACGGGGTGAATCCCGCCAGCAGCTCGTAGAGCACCGTGGCCAGCGCGTAGACGTCCACCGAGGCGCGCGGTGGCAGCCCTTCGATGATCTCGGGCGCCAGGTAGTCGGGGGTGCCGATCACCTTGGTGGCCCGGGTGCGGCGCGGGGAGTCCACGAGGCGGGCGATGCCGAAGTCGGTGAGCAGCGCGGGGTGCGCGCCGCCGGGGCCGAGCGGCCCGGACATGTCCAGCAGGACGTTCTCGGGCTTGACGTCGCGGTGCACGATGCCGGCGGCGTGCGCGGCGGCGAGGCCGTCGGCGACGTCGGCGACGATGGCGACGGCGGCCTCGGGGGCCAGCCGGCGCTCGTGCTCCAGGCGGGTGCGCAGGTCCGTGCCGCGGACGAGGTCCATGACGAGCGCGAGGTCGTTGCCGTCGACCACCAGGTCGCGGACGCCGACGACGCGCGGGTGGTCCAGGCCGAGCAGCGCCGCCCGTTCCTGGACGAAGCGGCCGACGAGCTCCTGGTCGGAGGCCAGGTCCTCGCGCAGCAGCTTGATGGCGACGGCTCCCTCGGGTCCGTCGCCCATCCACACCGTGCCGGCGCTGCCCCGTCCCAGGATCTGGTGGGCGGTGTACCGGCTGCCGATCTTCCGTGCCAAAACTGCTCCGACGTGTCGGGCCCGCTGAGCGTCCTCAGGAGGCCGAGGTTGGCGACAAAGCTACGCGGCTGCCAGGGGGTGTCGTGCCCCGGATGGCGCCGACCTTCACTTCCGTACGGGAAATGAGGCCCCGGGAGTCGACAAATCTCCAAGGTCGCGGGGGAACGGGCGACATCGGGTGGCCGACGGCCACGGTGAGCGGGCGGCGCCGGGGAGGCCTGATGCCTCCGGGGAACGGGCCGCGCCGGGACGCCCGACGCCTTCGGGTCCGTCCGGCGCTCGGGCCACGCGCGCCGCCGACGGCACACGGGCGACATACGAGGGCGCCGGTGGCCTCTTCGGCACCCGTCGCCGCATACCGCCGCTCCTAGGGCCCTCCGCCGAAACCACCGCCCCTTAGGGCCCTCCGCCGAGACCGCCGCCCCCAAGGGACTCCCGCCGAAACCGCCACCCCAAGGGACCCCCGCCGAAACCACCGCTTCCATGGGGCGGACCTCACCAGGCCCGCCCCCGGCGGCTCACTTGCCCAGGCCCTGCACCCAGTCCCGCACGCTCGTGATGACGTCACCGATCTGGGCGAAGAAGCTCTTGGTCGTGCCGATCCACTCCTGGAGCGGCGTGAGCTCCCAGATCAACCAGGCGCCCACGAACAGGATGAGCAGCGTGATCAGGCACCCCTTGAGGCAGCCCAGACCCGGGATGCGCACCGGGTTGGCGCTGCGCCGACGGGGCTCGCGCGGGGGCCGGGGCTCGCGGCGCGGCTCCGGCTCCCGCGGCGGCTCGTACCGGGGCGCCGGCGGGGGCTCGTAGCGCGGGGCCGGCGGCGGGTCGTAGCGCTGCGGCGGGGGCGGCGGGGGCTGCTGCCGCCGGGGGCGGGGCTGCTGGTCGTACGGGGCGGGGGCGGGCGCCGGCGGGGGCTGCCGGTCGTAGCGCGGCGGGGCCTGGCGCGGGTTCCCCTGGTCGTACGGGGGCTGGTGCTGGGGCTGCTGCTGGGGGGCCGGGCGGCGCTGCGGGCGGCGGCGCAGCGGGTCCTGGCCCGGGTCGAGGTACTGGACCTGGGTCTGGTCGTTGCGGTCCCGGGCGGCGCGGAGCTGGGACTCCCAGGGGTGCGGGCCCTCGGGCTGCCCGTCGCCGCCGGGCGGGCCCGGCGGTATGGGGGGCATGGCGCGGGTGGGGTCGGCGTTCGGGCCGGGGCCCATCGGGGGCATGGCCCGGGTCGGGTCCGCGTCGGGGTTGCCGGTGCTGGGGAGCACGCTGGTGGGCGCGGCCGGGTCGTAGGAGGCCGCGTTGGTCGGCAGCACCTGGGTGGGGTCGGCGTCGCCGCCGCCCTGGCCGGTGCCCGGCACCGGGGCGGGCGCCGGGTCGGGCGCCAGCAGGGCGCCGACGCCGAGCGCGGCCTCGGCCTGCGCGGGGCTGGCGTGCACGCCGATGCCGGCCGCGACCACGCGCAGGGCGCGGGCGAGGTTCTCGGCGCTGGGGCGCTCGTCCGGTTCCTTGCGCAGGCAGCGCTCGATGACCGTCCACAGCGGTTCGGGGACGGTGGTGGGGCGGCGCGGCTCCTCGCTGAGGTGGCGGTGCAGCACCTCCAGGGCGGTCGCGCCGCCGAACGGCGGGCGGCCGGTGACCAGCTCGTACAGCAGGATGCCGGCGCCGTAGATGTCCACGGCGGAGGTCTGCGGGCGGCCCTCCGCGGACTCCGGCGCCACGTAGGCCGGGGTGCCGACGAACTCGTGGGTGCGGGTCAGGCCGGGCGAGTCGGCGAGCCGGGCGATGCCGAAGTCGGTCAGCATCGGGTGCATCTCGCCGTCCCCGTCCGCCCCGGCCAGCAGGACGTTGGCGGGCTTCAGGTCGCGGTGCACCACGCCGTCGGCGTGGCTGGCGGCGAGGGCGTCGGCGATCTGGGCGGTGAGCAGCGCCGCGGCGACCGGGGTGAAGGGGCCGTTGCGGCGCAGGTAGTGGTGCAGGTCCGGGCCGTCGACCAGGTCCATGACGAGCGCCAGCAGATCGCCCTCGACGACCAGGTCGCGGGTGCGCACGATGTTCGGGTGGGTCAGCCGCAGCAGGACGGAGCGCTCCCGCAGGAAACGCATCACCACGTCCG
This sequence comes from Streptomyces sp. NPDC003077, assembly GCF_040611095.1. Taxonomy (NCBI): domain Bacteria; kingdom Bacillati; phylum Actinomycetota; class Actinomycetes; order Kitasatosporales; family Streptomycetaceae; genus Streptomyces; species Streptomyces sp. NPDC003077. The sequence continues at coordinate 65,230 of NZ_JBEXNM010000049.1, forward strand.
CGTCGTGGGCCAGCTCCTCCTTGAGGACCTTGATCGCGACCGTCTCGCCGGGCTGCCCGGCCACGGCGGCCTCGGCACCCGCCGCCTCACGCTGGCGGGCACGCCAGACGGTGCCCGTGGCGCCGCGTCCGAGCGGCTCCTCAAGCAGGTACTTGCTGCCTACCGGCCGCACGTCATGCGCTCCCTGGTCGTGATCGATCATGTTCCGGCCCGGGCCCGGACGGCGTCCGTCCCCCACGCCCGTGCCCAACTGTAGTGCCGCGCCGCGGGCCGCCGGCCGGACGGACCGGAGGGGGTACGGGGGGAAGACGCGCGGGGCGGGCCGTTGGTTGCCGCGAGCCTCGTCAACGTCCGGCCGATACGGGGTCAATGTCCGGAAGGCACCGTCCGCGCGACCATCCGTGATCGAAAACAAGCCGCTCTGCTGCCTCAAGCAGACGGTTTTGCGCCCATGGCTGACCAATCAAGATCACTGGGTGATGGTCGGCGGGCGTGTTGTCAGTGGCAGGTGCGAGGATGCACCCAGCACGGAAGCGGTGGGGGCACGCGGGCGCGGGCCCCTTCGCGACGTACTCACACGTGGACGTGCCGACGTGCTCGGTGCGGTGGGGGAGGGAGCCAGGCCCCGGCCGGCTCCCCGGGCAGAAGGGACCGCTGACGGCGATGCAGATCCGGCTGACCGTCCTCGGGCCGCGCAGCGGCCCCACCACACGGGCCTGCGACGTGCTCGTCACGGCCCCCGCCGGCACGGCGCTCGCGGCGGTCGCCGGCGGGCTCGCCGCCGCCGTCGCCGGGCCCGGCGCGGAGGTGGGCGGCGGCCCCGTCGTCCTGTACGCGGGCACCGAGCGGCTCGACCTCCAGCGCGCCGCCATCGGCGAGCCCCCGCTCATAGACGGTGCGGTGCTCGCCCTGCACGCCCCCGGGCCCGCCCCGGCCCACGGGCTGCCCCATGGCCCGGCCCGGCTCCGCGTCGTCTCCGGGCCGGACGCGGGCGGCGTCCACCTGCTGCACGGTGGACAGATCCGCATCGGCCGCTCCGCTGACGCCGACGTGCCGCTCGACGACCCCGACGTCTCCCGCCTGCACTGCGCGGTGACGCTGGAGCCGGACGGCTCGGTGCTGGTCGCCGACCTCCGCTCGACCAACGGCACGACGGTGGACGGCGCCGACGTCGGCGAGCGCCCCGCCCCGCTCCCGCCCGGCGCCCTGCTCCACATCGGCGAGTCCGTGCTGCGCCTCCAGCCCTCCCCGGGGGCCCCGGAGCCGACGCTGCCGGTGACACCGGACGGGGAGGGTCACCTGCGGGTCGCCGTGGGCGCGGAGGGTGCCGGGGCGGCTTCCGGGGTGGCCGGGCCCGCCGGAGCGTCCCGTGCTTCCGGCGCGCCCTCGGGCGGGCCGGACTTCGGCGCGGCGCCCGTTCGGGACGAGTCCGGCACGTCGTCCGGCTTCGGTACGTCGTCCGGCGCGGCGGCCCGGGAGGGGCGCCGCGGACACGCCGGTGCCACGGCCGGTGTGCCGACCCCCGCCCGCGGCACCGCGCACGGCTGGGGCGTGGCGCGGGCCCCGGAAGCCCCCCGTGCGACGGGCCGCCCCGGGCCCTCTGGAGCGCCCGGAAACACGCCCCCGGTGGGTGACGCCTCCGTGCCCGGCATGCGCTCCGCCCCGCACGACGCGCCGGACGCCGCCCCGGCCCGGCCCCGCGCGACCGTCCCCCCGGACCCCCGGCACGCCTCCCACCCGCCGTCAGCGGGCACCGGCCCCGGCGCGCCCGGCCACCCCTCGCCCTACGGGGAGACCGGCGCCGCCCCCGCGGCCTTCGCCGCACTCGGGGCCGCCGGGGCTTCCGTGGGCGCGCCCCTCGACCGGCCCGCGACCACGCGGCGGAACGACACGCCCGTACGCGGCACCTCCACCAGTTACGGAACGGCCCACCTCGACCCGTACGGCCCGCCCCACCCGCACGCGGCGGCCGGCGCCCCGGTGGCGCACCCGTACGACGGCGAGGACCCCACCCGCCCCCGCTCCGACGCGCCGTACGAGCCCCGGCCCACCACGAGCGGCCTGGGCACGATGGCCCCCGGCGCCCCCGACGGCGACCGCACCCACGCCGGACAGCAGCGCCTGGACCCCGAGGACATGGCGCCCCGCAAGGGCGGCCGGCGCGGCGGCCTCGGGGCCTGGGCGCGGCGGCTGACCGGCGGCCGGGCCGCCGCGGACCGCCCCGCGCATGTCCCCGCCCCCTCCGCGGCACCCGAGGACGCCTGGGCCACCGGACCCGTCCCGCACGACGCGGCGCCCTCGGGCCCGGCCGCCCACGACCGCCTGCCCGACGCGGCCACCCTCCTCCTGACGGCCCTCGGCCCCGGCCCCCGGCTGTGGGAGCGCGGCCCGGAGCACCCGGACGCGCTGACCCTGCGGCTGGGCACGGCGGTGCGCGACGGGGGCCGGGCCGCGGTGCCCGTCAGCGTCGCGCTGCGCACCGCCGGGTCGCTGGGCCTCGCCGGGCCGCGCGCCCGGCTGACGGGGCTGGCCCGCGCCGCCGTCGCCCAGCTCGCCGCCCTGCACTCCCCCGGCACCGTGGAACTCGTCCTGATCAGCGCGGACCGCTCGCGCTCCCTGGAGGAGCGGCTGGAGGACTGGTCCTGGCTCGGCTGGCTGCCGCACACCCGCCCCGGCCACGGGCAGGACTGCCGCCTGCTGCTCGCCTACGACAAGGAGCAGGCCGCCGCCCGCCTCACGGAGCTGACCCGGCGGCTGGACGACGGCCCGCTCGGCGCCCAGTGGGCCGCCGCCGACCCGGCCGCCGTGGCCGACGCGGCGCGCCGCCACACCGGCCCGCACACCGTCGTCCTGCTGGACGGCGACCCCGGTTCGGCCGCGCTGCGCGAGACCGCGGCCCGGCTCGCGACGGCCGGCCACGCCGCCGGCGTCCACCTGATCTGCCTGGCCGAGACGCCCGCCTCCTCCCCCGCCTTCCCCCTGGCGGCGACGTACGAGGCGGCGCGGGCCGCCTCCCCCGCGCTCGGCGAGTGCGGCGCGGTCGCCGTCCTCAGTGGCGACGTCGCCACGGCGCTGCGCATAGTGCGGCCGGGCACCGACCCGAACGGCACGGTCGCCACCGTGGACGCGGTGTCCGGCGCGTGGGCCGAGCGGTTCGCCCGGGCCCTGGCGCCCCTGCGGGAGACCGAGTCCGGTCCGGCAGGCGGGGGCCGTCCCGCGCGCGGCCGGTCCGCGCCGCTGCCGGAGAAGTCCCGCCTGCTGGACGAGCTGGGGCTGGCCCGGGCCACCCCCGCCTCCCTGCTGGCCCGCTGGGCCGCCGCGGCCGACGACCCCCGCTCCGGCGCCACGGCCGTCCTGGGCGCGGGTCCGCGCGGCCCGCTGACCGCCGACTTCGCCGCGGACGGCGGCTCCCACCTCCTGATGGAGGGCGCCGCGGCCACCGGCAAGACGGAGCTGCTGCGCTCCCTGGCCGCCTCGCTCGCCGCGGCCGACCGCCCCGACCTGCTCTCGCTCGTCCTGATCGACGGCGGCGGCATCGAACGCGGCGAGGGCCTGAAGGTGTGCACGGACCTCCCGCACGTCACGACGTACCTGGCCGCGTCCGACCCGCTGCGCATGAGGGCGGTCGCCCAGGAGCTGACCTCCGAGCTCAAGCGGCGCGCCGAAATGCCGGCCGGCACCGACTTCGCCGACTGGCGCGCCGCGCCGCCGGGCGGGGCCGGCGACCTCGAC
>NZ_JBEXNM010000050.1:0-66311 GCF_040611095.1 Streptomyces sp. NPDC003077
CGGGCGCTCTGGTGGCGCCCGGCCGGAGCGGGTGTCAGACGGCCGTGCTCACCCCGCCGTGGTGGCGAGCACGGTCGCCCGCGCCTCGTCCCACGGGGCGGGCGTAGCGATCGCGGCCCGCAGGGCGCGCACCTGGCGCGGCGGCAGTCCGATCGCGAGCACGCCGGTGGCCTGCCCGTCCCGGCCGTACAGGGCCACCGTGCGGCGCGTCTCCGCGTCCAGCACCGTGACCCGCACCCGGTCCGCCCCGGCGAGGAGCCCGTACGCCTGGAGCTTCAGGCCGTACTGGTCGGACCAGAAGTACGGGACCGGGGCGAAGGGACGCCGCTCGGCCCCGTCCGCCTCCGCCTCCGCCGCCAGTTCGGCGAGGAGGTTGCGGGCGGCGGCCATGCCCTGCTCGGTGGCGTTCGTCCGGTGCTCCACCCGGAGCGGACGCCCGTAGACCGGGTGGTGCCAACGGGCCACGTCCCCGGCCGCGTAGACGCCGGGGGCCGCCGCGCAGTACGCGTCGCAGCCCAACCCGTCCGCGGTGTCCAGACCGGCCGCGCCGTCCAGCCAGCCCACGCCGGGCACCGAGCCGATGGCCACCAGCACCGTGTCGGCGGGCAGCCGGGTGCCGTCGGTGAGGCGGACGGCGGTGACGGCGCGGGTGCCGGGGGGCGTGGCGTCCGTGCCTTCCGCGCCCTCGGCCGTGCTCTGGGCTGTGCCCTCAGTCGTGCTCTCGAAGCCGTCCACCGTGCCGGTCAGCAGGCGGACGCCGCGCGCCCGGTGCTCGGCGGCGAGCAGTTCGCCCACCTCGTCGCCGACCATCCGGGCCATCGGGACCGGCTCACGCCCGACGAGCGTGACCTCGTGCCCCAACTCCCGCGCCACGGCGGCGGTCTCGCAGCCCAGCACCCCGTTGCCGACGACCACGACCCGGCCGCCGGGCCCGTTCAGCCGGGCGCGCAGTGCCAGCGCGTCCTCCAGGGTGCGCAGGGTGTGCACGCCCTCCAGGCCCGTCGCGCCCGGCAGCGTCCGGGCCGCCACACCGGTCGCGACGATGACGCCGTCGCAGGCCAGTTGCTCGCCGCCCTCCAGGGTGACGGTGCGGGTGGCGGTGTCCAGCGCGGTGGCGCGGGTGCCCAGTCGCAAGTCGAGGTCGAGCGCGTCGAGCTGTTCGGTGGTGCGCAGGCCGAGCCGGTCGGCTTCCCACTGTCCGCCCAGCAGTTGCTTGGACAGGGGCGGCCGGTCGTACGGGAGGTGGGGTTCGTCGCCGACGAGGGTGAGGGCGCCGCTCCAGCCGAAGCGGCGCAGCGCCTCGGCGGCGGCGAGCCCGGCCGCGGAGGCGCCGACGACGGCGATGCGTCCGGTGGTCACTCGTGGACCTGGATCGCGGCGGCCGGGCAGATGGCGGCGGCCTCGCGGACCGCCTCGTGCTGCTCGGCGGGCGGCGCGGCGTCCAGCAGGACGACGACGCCGTCCTCGTCACGCTGGTCGAACACCTCGGGGGCGACCAGGACGCACTGACCGGCGGCGCAGCACTTGTCTTCTTCGAGGGTGATCTTCATGTCAGGACTCCGTGATCTGAGAGGGGGTGAAGGGTGGTTGCTCGGGGGCCGCGGGCCCCGAGAGGCCGACGGGTGTCACCAGGTGACGGGCAGGGCGTGGCAGCCGTAGATCGCCATGTCGGTGCGGAAGGGGATCTCCGCCAGGGGGACGGCGGGCCGCAGCGTGGGGAAGCGGCGCAGCAGCGTCCCGATGACGACCTGGAGTTCGACGCGGGCCAGCGCCTGACCGAGGCACTGGTGGATGCCGTAACCGAAGGCGACGTGGTGCTGGGCGTTGGGGCGGCACACGTCCAGGCGGTCGGCGTCGGGGAAGACGGTCTCGTCGCGGTTGGCGGAGGGCACCGCCACCACGACGCCCTCACCGGCGCGGATCACCTGCCCGGCGATCTCGATGTCCTCGGTGGCGACCCGGCGCGGACCGTTGCGGATGATGCTGTGGAAGCGCAGCAGTTCCTCGACGGCGCCGCGGATCAGGGCCGGTTCGGCACGCAGCCGGTCGGCCGTCTCCTGGTCGCCCATCAGCGTGAGGGCGCTCAGGCCGATCATGTTCGCCGTGGTCTCGTGCCCCGCGACGAGCAGCAGGGCGCAGAAGGCGACCACCTCGTTGTGCGTGAGCTCCCCCGCGGCCTGCTGCTCGGTGATCAGACGGCTCAGGATGTCGTCGCCCGGCGCGGCCTCCTTGGCGCTGACCAACCGGTCCAGGTACGACCACAGTTCGCGCCGGGCCACGTCCCGGTCGGCCTCGTCGATGGTGCGGGACAGCAGCTTGCCGGTGAGGTCCTGGAAGACCGCGTGGTCGTCGTACGGGACACCGAGCAGCAGGCTGATGACGAGCGAGGGCACCGGCAGGGCCAGCGCCTCGACCAGGTCCACGCCCTGCTCACCGGAACCGGCGCGCTCCATCGCGTCGCACAGTTCGTCCGTGATCCGCTGGATCTCCGGGCGCATCGCCTCGACCCGCTTGACCATGAACTCCCGGGTGACCATGCGGCGCAGCCGGGTGTGCTCGGGCGGATCCATGCGGATGAAGCCGCGGTTCTCGGTGTTCGCGCCGCCGGTCATGCCGCTGAGCGGGTAGCCGGGCCGGGTGGTGTCGGAGCTGAAGCGGGTGTCGCCGAGGATGGCGCGGATGTCGGCGTACCGGGTGGCCAGCCAGGCCCAGCTGCCGTCCGGCAGCGAGATCTTCGTCAGCGGCTCCTCGATGCGCAGCCGGCCGAACTCGGCGGGCGGGTCGAAGGGGCAGCCGCTCGGCGGCTCCACCGGGAGGGGCGCGGGGGCAGCGGGGGAAAGTGTCATGTCGCTCCTTGTGAGCACGCCGGCAGGGGGCGCACGCCATGGATCGCGTTCGCCTAACGCCCGTAAACTTACATGTGTAATGCGCAGGTAAACGGGGTGGGGGTGCCCGACGTGACGCACCGTCAGGCGCCCGGCCGTCGACCGGAAGACCGGTGTGGGGATGTACGCGCATGAGGTGTCTTATGCGGTGCATTTCCAGAAATGAGAGCACTGGCCGGACTTAAGCCCTAATCGACGGCAGAACGGTGATATTCGGGCGAATGGCCCGCCCCCGAGGGCTGCCCTGTCAAGCCGGAACCCGCCTCCTGGGTTGCACGCGTGAGGGCCTGGCGTCGGGCGGGATGGCGGAGGTGGTCGACACAAGGGCAGCCGGACAGCGGGCGACCGACCCCCACCAGTCAGCCGGATATATCAGTGTATTTCCGGCACCACAGGCACCTGCGGGGCCTCCCCCACCCGCCCGGCTCACCTCTCCAGCAACAGCCCCAGAATCTCGTCCACGAAGCGGTCCAACCGCCGGGTGTCCTTGGGGCTCGGCATGACCTGCCAGATCATGACCCGGCCGTGCACCGCCGACCACAGCATGTAGGGCGCCTCCGAGCGGGAGCAGCGCACCCGCCAGCCCGCCTCCTCGCAGGCGGTCAACGCGTCGTGCCAGCTCCGGACGACCATCCCGGCCGGGTGGCCGGCCAGCCGCTCCGGCCCGACCGGGGTCTGCCGGGTCTCGTACAGCAGCCGGTACTTCGCCGGGTGGCCGATGGCGTACCGGCAGTAGGCGCGCAGCTGCGCCCGCAGCCGCTCCACCGGTTCGTCGTCGCCCGCGGCGACGGCGGCGGCGTCCGCCTCGGCCATCGCCGCGGCCAGCCGCTCGTAACTGACCTCCAGCGTCGCCCAGACCAGCTCGGTCTTGTCGGCGAAGTGCCGGTAGATGCTGGGCGCGGCGACACCCGCCTCGCGGGCCACGGCCCGCAGCGACAGCGCGTCCTCGCTGCCGACCTCCTCCAGGAGGCGCTCGGTGGCCCGCAGCAGCTCCTCCCGCAGGCGCTCGCCCTGCCCGCGGGGGTTGCGGGACCGTACGGCCGCACTCTCCTTCACCGCCGTCATGTCCCTTTCGCGCTCCGACCGGGGTGGGTCACCGGTCCCGTGACCAGGGTTTCACACTCCGGAAACGGATCACCGTACGGGAGGTGACCCGCGCCTTCCGGCCGCCGTCCGGACGGGCCCGCCGCTCGGCTCGGGGAGGGAATGCGGGGGGTGACGGACGAGGTGACGGACGGGAGGGAATGCGGGGGGTGACGGACGGGAATGGCGGCCCCCACGAGAGGCCCCATCAGCCCCCCATCGTCAGCCCGTCCTTCGCCGCGCCGCGGCTGAGCACCGCCTTGCGGATGCCCTCGCGCACGTCGTCGTACCCGGAGGTGGCGGTCAGATCGACCATCCTCAGCGGCGGCCCGACATCGCTGAGCTGCGGCAGGAACTCCGCCTTGGTGACCCGCCACCGCCCCTCCCCCTCCGTCGGCGGGGCGAAGGTGAACCGGGCCAGGGAACCCCAGTTGCCGCGCGGGCTCAGCAGGCGCCCGGCGACCTGGTCGCCCATGCCGTACACGACCCAGGTCCCGTTGATCTTCTCGTAAGGCTGCGGCGTGTGCGCGTGCGTGCCGACGATCAGATCGATGTCCGGGCGGCCGGCGGTCCGCGCGGCGGTCAGGGCGCGGGCCAGGTGGAGTTGCTGCGCGTCCGGCTCGGTCTGGTACTCGGTGCCCCAGTGCGGACTGACGACGACGATGTCGGCGCCCGCCCGCCGCGCCGCCCGCGCGTCCGCGATGATCTTCTTCTCGTCCAGCAGGTGCACGGCCCAGGGTTGGCCCTCGGGCCGGGGAATGCCGTTGGTGCCGTAGGTGTACGAGAGTTGGGCCACCCGTGCGCCCCCCGGCGCCGTGAGCAGGGCGGGCCGGGCGCTCTCGGCGGCGCTGCGGGCCGAGCCGACGTGCCGCAGCCCGGCCCGGTCCAGCACGTCCAGAGTGCGGCCGACGCCCTCGGCTCCGTCGTCGAGGGTGTGGTTGGAGGCGGTGGAACAGGAGTCGTAACCGGTGGCCTTCAGGGCGTCGGCGATCTGGGGTGGTGCCTTGAAGGTCGGGTAGCCCGTGAAGGGTCCGTCGGGCGCGCCGATCGGCGTCTCCAGGTGACAGATGGCCAGCCCGGCCGCCGAGACGACGGGCCGGACGCCGTCCAGGATCGACCGGTACTCGTAGCCGGACCCGCCCGCGTCCTGCTGGGCCGTGCGCAGGACCGAGGGGTAGGAGGGGATGACGTCCCCGGAGGCGACGAGGGTGAAGGGCGCGGCGGCCGGCGATCGGGCGGAGGAGGCGTCGGCGCGCGCGCCGGACGCGGGCTCCCGGTGCCGCGCCGTGTCGTGCCGGGAGCCACAGCCGGCGGTGGTGAGCGCGGCCAGAGCGGCCAGGGCGGACAAGGTGAGGAGCGGGACGGCCACTGCGCGCCGTGGATGCGTCATGAGGAAGACATAACATCCTTATCGTCGGAAAAGATGACTTAATCGGAAGTGTCTTCGCTCATCGCTCGGATGGACGGGACGCCGGCCGGAGAGGAAGGCCGACAAGGGCTTGACCTGCCGCCTCCGCCGTCCACCACCGGCGCGCGTCGATGCTTTCGGGGCCCGAGGCCATCAATTCCAGCCCGTCCGGCGATTGAGGACACGGTGACGGGACCGAGCACCCGTCGCACTTGCCCCACGGCGTCAGACGGCAGGGCCCCTCTCCGGACCGGGCTCGCCCATTCCAGCCCGTCCGGCGCTTGAGGACACGGTGACGGGACGGACGACCCGCCGCACTTGCCCAACGGCATCAGGAGGCAGGGCCTACCCTCGTCCAGGCCGGGCTCGCCCATGCCAGCCCGTCCGGCGATTGAGGACACCCCGGTGAGCGCGCGGGCGGGCTCAGGGACGGGCGGCGGGTGATCTTTGGGCGCCGGTGAGGCTCGCCCATTCCAGCCCGTCCGGCGATTGAGGACACCCCGGTGAGCGCGGGTACGGGCTCCGGGCGGGTGGCGGGTGATCTTTGGGCGCCGGTGAGGCTCGCCCATTCCAGCCCGTCCGGCGCTTGAGGACACCCCGGTGAGCGCGGGTACGGGCTCCGGGCGGGCGGCGGGTGATCTTTGGGCGCCGGTGAACGCCAGAGACGTTGTCCTCAATCGCCGGACGGGCTTGAAATTGCCGGGCCACCGTCCATTGGTACGGGCCGCACGGACTTGATTTGCCGGGCTGCGGCTCATCAGCCGGGCCGGACGGGCGCTCCTGGCTCCTCGGCCCGGGGCCGTTTTAGGCTGCCCGAATGGCGTATACGTACGACGATCTCCGCGACGAGCGGCATACGGGAGGACCGGCTCCCGACGACCGGTCGGACGGTCAGTCGGACGACCGGTCGGACGGCCTCTTCCCGCCGGATCTGCCGGTGTTCCGCGAGATGGGGCGGACCGCCGCCGGGTGCGCCTGGCTGGACCGGCTGCCCGGCATCGTCCGCGACATCCGGGACGCGTGGGACCTGCGGCTGGACCCGCCCCTGCACGGCGGAAGCTGCTCCTGGGTCGCCCCGGCGCACCTCCCCGGTGGCGGAGTCGCCGTGCTGAAGGTGACCTGGCCGCACCGCGAGGCCGCCGGGGAGGGCACCGGACTGCGGCTGTGGGGCGGGCGGGGCGCGGTGCGGCTGCTGCGGCAGGACCGTGAGCGGTACGCCCTGCTGGTCGAGCGGTGCGACCCCGGGACGCCGTTGACGGAGGCGCCGTCACCGCCCGCCGAACGGTTGCGGTCCGCGGCGGCGGTGCTGCGCGAGCTGTGGGCGGCGCCGCTGCCGCCGGACGGTGAGCTGGAGCGGGTGGCGGACGTGTGCGCGGAGTGGGCCGACCTGCTGGAGGAGCGCCTGATCCGGCTGCGTCCGGACTACGACCCCGGGCTGGTGGCGCTCGGCGCCCGGCTGCTGCGCGAACTCCCCGCGACCGCCACCCGCGAGGTCGTGGTGCACGGCGACTTCAACCCCGGCAACGTCCTGGCCGCGCGGCGCCGTCCGTGGCTGGCCATCGACCCCAAACCCATGGTCGGCGACCCGGCCTACGACCCGTGGCCGCTCCTGGAGCAGGTGGACGACCCCTTCGCGTACGACGATCCGCGCCCGGTGCTGCGCGAGCGGTTCGGCCTGGTGGCCGAGGCGCTGGACGAGCGGCCGGAGCGGCTGGCGGCGTGGGCGGTGGCGCGCGTCGTCGAGAACGCGCTGTGGTGTGCCGACCACGACGACACCGAGGGTGGCGCGGAGGAGATGGAGACGGCCCGGGTGCTCGCGGAGGTGGCGGGGCTGTAGCGCGGAAGCGGCTGGGGCTGTGAGCGTGCGAATGACGGGCCCGCAACGCGGCCACCGGGACCGGCCGGAGCCCGGGCGGGTGCTCAGGGGCGCCCGCCCGGACGCGGCCGGGGCGCGCCCCTCGTGTGGGCGCGCCCCGTGGCAACACTGCCGGTCACTCGGGCACTGCCGGTCACTCGGGCCGGAGGGCGGCGAGTTGCTGGGCGAAGGGGACGACCGTCTCCGGCTCGTCCACCGTGGCCGGACGGCCGCGCAGGAGGGCCGCCAGCTCGCCCGCCGCGCGGTTCACCCGGTCGGTGAGGCCGCCGCCGGTACCGCCGTTCGCCCCGGAACCGTTCCCGGACGCCTCCGATCCCCAGTCCTCGGCCGCCGCGTAGACGGCGGTGGGCACCACGACGGTCCGCAAATAGGAGAAGAGCGGGCGCAGGGCGTGCTCCAGCGCCAGGGAGTGGCGCGCGGTCCCGCCGGTCGCCGCGATGAGGACGGGCTTCCCCACGAGGGCGGTCGGATCGATCACGTCGAAGAACGACTTGAACAATCCGCTGTAGGAAGCGGTGAAGATCGGCGACACGGCGATCACGCCGTCCGCACCCGTCACGGCCTCGATCGCGGCGCCCAGGGCGGGGGCGGGGAATCCGGTCACCAGGTTGTGCGCGATGTCGGTCGCCAGCTCCCGCAGCTCGACGACCTGGACGTCGACGGGACGCCCGTCCCCCGCCAGGTCCCGCGCGGTCGCCTCCGCCAGCCGGTCGGCCAGCAACCGGGTGGTGGACGGCTGGCCCAGCCCCGCCGAGACGACGGTCAGCTTCAGGGGCTCCATGTTCGTTCTCTCCCTCTGTGGTCCTGCGATGGTGCGCGTGCGGCCGACGGCGGGGGCGGCCCGCCGCCGGCCGGGTGGGGTCAGGCCGCGCTCGGCGTTCCGTCCACCGTCGTGGTCCCGTCCGCGTCCGCCCCGGCGTCCGCCTGCTTGCGGGCGACCAGCGCCGCGTGCGTGGGGCCGTCCGGCACCTCGGCGGGCCGGCCGGCGGCGAACTCCTTGCGCAGCACGGGCACGACCTCCTCGCCGAGGATGTCCAGCTGCTCCAGCACGGTCTTCAGCGGCAGTCCTGCGTGGTCCATCAGGAACAGCTGCCGCTGGTAGTCGCCGAAGGACTCGCGGAAGCTCAGCGTCTTCTCGATGACCTCCTGCGGGCTGCCGACCGTCAGCGGGGTCTGCGCCGTGAACTCCTCCAGCGAGGGTCCGTGGCCGTAGACGGGGGCGTTGTCGAAGTAGGGGCGGAACTCGCGCACCGCGTCCTGGGAGTTCTTCCGCATGAACACCTGTCCGCCCAGGCCGACGATCGCCTGCTCCGGGGTGCCGTGCCCGTAGAAGGCGAAGCGCTCGCGGTACAGGCCGATCAGGCGCTGGAAGTGGTTCTTGGGCCAGAAGATGTTGTTGGCGAAGAAGCCGTCACCGTAGTAGGCGGCCTGTTCCGCGATCTCCGGGCTGCGGATCGAGCCGTGCCAGACGAACGGGGGGACGCCGTCCAGCGGCCGGGGCGTGGAGGTGAATCCCTGGAGCGGCGAACGGAACCGGCCCTTCCAGTCCACCACGTCCTTGCGCCACAGGTCGTGGAGCAGGGCGTAGTTCTCGATGGCGAGCGGGATGCCGTTGCGGATGTCCTGCCCGAACCAGGGGTAGACCGGTCCGGTGTTGCCGCGGCCCATCATCAGGTCGACGCGCCCGCCGGCCAGGTGCTGGAGCATCGCGTAGTCCTCGGCGATCTTGACCGGGTCGTTGGTCGTGATCAGCGTGGTGGAGGTGGACAGGATCAGGCGCTCGGTCCGGGCCGCGATGTAGCCGAGCATCGTCGTCGGCGAGGACGGGACGAACGGCGGGTTGTGGTGCTCACCCGTGGCGAAGACGTCGAGGCCGGCCTCCTCCGCCTTCTGGGCGATCGTGACCATGGCCTTGATGCGCTCGTGCTCGGTGGGCGTCGTGCCGTTGGTGGGGTCCGTGGTGACGTCGCCGACCGTGAAGATCCCGAACTGCATCTTCACACCTCCATGCATTGGTTGAATCGTGAACTACATGCCCCACAACCAGATCACCTCCAGGGCTATTCCCGACCTCGCCATGCGTTGCCGGAACGCCTTCGCAGGCCCGCTGACCTGGGCCGATGGGTCAGCGGACAGGAAGCGGCAAGCTCCGGCGGCGATGCCCCTCCGGCACCCCGACGGGGCCTCCGTTGCCCCCGGCAGGCTCCGGCTGGCTCGGCGGGCTCCGGCCGGGCCACGCCGGCACCCCGCCCACTCGATCCCGGGTCTCCACGGCCGGCCGAACAGGCCGCCCGGCCCGCCCGGCCGCAACGCCCCCTCGCGGCCACCCCGCACCCTCAGCCCCGGGAGACGCACGCCACGCGCCCTTTCCCCCGCTCAGCCCCAGAGAAGCGCTCGCCCGCGCGCCACCAGCCCGAGGACGCTCGCGGCCTCGCCTCCCTCTCCCCCTCTACTCGCGCCCCACCCGAGCAACCCTCTAGAGCGCGTGCCCCGCGCCCTCAACCGGAGGGCACTCGCACCGCGCCCCCAGCCGGAGGGCGCCCTCTCCCCCGCTCCACTCACGCCCCGCCCTCTCGCCACCCTCTCGGCCCTGGAGAAGCGCTCGTACCCCGCGCCCTCAGCCCCGTATCACTCGCCCCGCGCGCGCCCGAGCCCATACGAGCATCAGCGCGGCCAGCACCCAGCACCCCGCCACGGCGCCCCAGCCCGGGCCCGCGCCCAGCAGGACGGTCAGGCCCGTGACGGCCACCACCGTGCCGATGCCGTACCAGACCGCCACCACCAAGGGCGCGGACTCGGCGCCGCTGGCCAGGACCCACATCGGCACCGGGGAGCGGTACGCGTTCAGCAGCCCGCCCGCGACCAGGACCGGCACCGCCGCGACGCCGTACAGCAGCGCCCGCGGCCCGTACCCGGGCACGGCGGGCAGGGATATCAGCGCGGCCATGGCGGCCAGGACGACGGCGGGCGTCGCGGCGTGCGCCACGGCGTGCCGGCCGTACCGGAGCGGGGACCAGGACGTGCGGCGCGGGTCGTCGGCGTCCAGTCGCGCGCTCTCCAGGAGGTGTCCGGCGGCGAAGCTGCCCAGGAGCGCGCACAGCGCGGTGAGCCCGTACGCCGCGCCGCCCCGCGTCCCCGCGCCGAGGGCCGCGACCCCGGCCGCCGTCACCGACAGCAACAGGGCCAGCCCGGCCCTTCGCGGAGCGTGCAGCAGCCCCACCGCGTCCCGCCAGGGAACCAGCAGCCATGGCGAGCGAGGCGGCCGGAGCCGGGCGGCCCAGCGGACCGCGCGCCCCGGCCGGGCGCCGTCCGCCGCGCGGCCCGCCCCTACGGCACCGGCCGCCGTCAGCCGGACGGCACGCGGGTTCATCGTCATCACGCCGGTGGCGACCCCGCCCGCGGCGCGGGCGCGGGCCCGCAGGGCGGCGGCCGGGATGGTGGTCACGACACGGACCGCGCACAGCGCCGCGGCAAGTGTGGCCACGGCCAGCAGCCCGAGGGCGAGCGGCCAGTACGGGGCCGGACCGCCGGCCGCGGCGAGCGCGGGCTGCGCCGCCCATCCCCAGGGCCCCAGCCACAGCTCGGCGCTCTCCAGCCACCGCACCCGGTGGCCCCTCGCCGCCAGCGCCGTCTGCGCCGCGAGCGGCAGGAGGACGACGAGGACGGCCGGTGTCCCCCGGCGGACCAGGCGGGCGAGCCGGGCGGACCGCTCGACGGCCGCCGCGCCCACCGTGCCGAGCACCGCCAGGCACCCGGCCGGGACGCAGCACGCCGCGGCCAGCCCGCCCAGGTCCCCGAGCCCGGCTGCCGTCAGCAGCAGCGCGCCCAGGAACCCGGCCAGCACGGCCGCGGCGACGGCTATCCCGAGGGAGAGAGCGAACCAGGGCAGGAGCAGGGGGCCGCGCCGGACGGGCAGGGCGAGCAGCCAGTCGGCGTCCGCCCGGGGCGGCGTGACCGGTCCGCGCCACAGGGCGTCCCGGGCGGCGAGCAGCCCCACCGCCAGGACGAGCAGCGCCGCTCCCGAGGGGAGGGCGGACAGCAGGCGGTCGGCGTACGCGGCGAGCGGGTGGCCTTCCTGGATGCGGACGTAGAGCCCGAAGGCGAAGAGGCCGTACCAGCCCGCGACCATGACGACGCCGAGGTAGGCGGCGTAGAGCACCTTGCCGGTCCGCCCGGCGCCGCGCCGCTCCCGCAGCCAGGCGGTCGTCCGCCGGGTGACCGCCGAGTCGTCGTAGGCAAGGGGGGCGGGCGGAAGCCGCTCGTCCTCGGCCCCGTGGCCACGCGCCTGCGGGGTCGCCCTCTGAGCGCCGCGCGCCGGGGCGGTCATCGGTGGGCCTCCGCGCCCACAACGAGATCAACCGGGCCGCAGGGGCCACTCCGGCGGTATGAGGGGTGGCTCGGGGGCCTCACAGCTCCACCCCCGCGAGCACGCTCTCCGGGCCGCCCTCGGCGATGACCGCGCCGTCCTCCAGGACCAGCACGCGGTCGGCGGCCTCGCGTGCCAGTCCCTGATGGTGGGTCGCGAAGAGGACGGTCGTGCCGCGCTCCCGCTCGGCGTGCAGCAGGTCGCGCAGGCGGCGCCGGGCGGCCGGGTCCAGGCGCTGCTCGGGTTCGTCCAGTATCAGCAGGTCGCGCGGGCGTATCAGGGCCGCGGCGAGCAGCATGGCCTGGAGCTGGCCGGAGGAGAGCGCGTCGGGGCGGGCGTCGCGGTGGTCGGTGAGCCGCTGCTCGGCCAGGGCCCGTTCGACGCGGGCGGCCGGGTCGGGCAGTCCGTGGCCGACGGCGACGAGTTCGAGGTGCTGGCGCACCGTCAGATCCGGGTAGCAGTGGAGGATGTCGCCGACGACGGCGACCCGGCGGCGCAGGCGGGGGTCGTCCTCGTTCATCGGCAGGCCGTCGAACTCGACGGTCCCCGTGGTCGGCCGCTCCCGGCCGGCGGCGATGCGCAGCAGCGTGGACTTGCCCGACCCGTTGTGCCCCAGCAGCGCCAGGCACGCCCCGTCGGGCACCTCCAGGTCGAGGGGGCGCAGCGCCTCGCGCTCCCCGTAGATCCGGCTCACTCCCCGCATGCGCAACATGCTCAGGAGACTATCCGTGACCACTGACAGCCCCGCCGCCGCCCGGACTCCGGGCCTTCCCCTCCCCTGGTGGTGCGTCTCCGCCGTGCGTCGCGGCGCCATCGCCGCTCCGCGCTCCTATCCTCAGGGGACATGAGCCACCAAAAACGCGACGAAAGCGGAAACGACAAAGGCAAGGAGCAAACAGGGAGTGACAACAGCAATCAAAAGGCAGCGGGCGACCCTCGGGCGGAGCACGCGGACATCCTGCGCAAGCATGGTGAGGCCATCGCCCTCTTCGGTACGCGGGTGCACGCCGTGCGGCCCGATCAATGGGACGCGTCCACCCCGTGCACGGACTGGTCGGTGCGTGACCTGGTCAACCACCTCACCGTGGAACAACTGTGGGTGCCCCGGCTGGTCCGGGACGGAGCCACCATGGAGGAGGTGGGCGATTCCCTGAACGGTGACCAACTCGGTGACGACCCGGTCGCGGCGTGGGACCGCGCGGCGGCGGGCGCGGTGGCCGCCTTCCGCGAGCCCGGCGCGCTGGACCGCACCGTCCACCTCTCGTCCGGCCCCGGACCCGCCGCGCCCTACTGCACCCAGATGACGATGGACGCCGTGGTGCACACCTGGGACCTGTCCCGGGCCATCGGCGCGGAGGAGGAGCTGCCGCCCCACCTGGCCACGGCCGCACTGCGCGAGGTCGAGCCCTACGCGTCCGAACTGAGTGATTCCCCGATGTTCGCCGACCCCGTCGAGCCCCCGGCCGACGCCGACGACCTCACCCGGCTGCTGTGCCTCCTCGGCCGCCGTCCGTAGGACGATGACGAGGGCGGGCGGGGGCGCACGTACGCGCGCGACCCCGGACGAGGGCCTCACGTGTACACGGCTCCCGGCGCACGCCGACGGCCGCCCGCCGCACCGGGCCGGACGGCCGTCAGGGATGGCTCCTGCGTCACCGCTCAGTCGATGCCCCGGAAGATGTGCGGCTCCGCCGGGTCGTCCTCGCAACCGGCGAGCCGGACCGGCACGCACCGGCCCCATACCTCCAGATTGCGGACTTCTCTGATACGACCCGGTCGCTCACGCCGCTTGGGACGGGGCTGCTCGCGCTGCGCGTTCTCCACTGCCACCACGCACTCCTTCATCGAGGGACACGTCCGACGCGGTGGCGCCGTATTCACAAACCGGGAGGTCGGCCAAGGTTTGTGGCGTTTCCCGCGACGGGCCGGGGTGTCGGCGTCTCCCAGACAGGTCGTCCGTCCCTTTCACCATAACGACCGTTCTCGTGGTGCGCGCGTCAATTACTCGTCAATTACTGGACAATTACTTGTGATAAGGACAAGAAACGGAAACCGCAGGAACCAGGATGTTTTCCCTGCTCAACGGGCGGTGAAGAACCCCACCCGCCCCAGGGCTGCCCGCGGCTCGCCGGCTCACTTCAGGAAGCGGGAGGTGCGGCGGTCGGCGAGCGGCTTGCCACCGGTCTGACAGGTGGGGCAGTACTGCAACGAGGAGTCGCTGAAGGACACCTCAAGGATGGTGTCCCCGCACACGGGGCACGGTTCCCCGGTGCGCCCGTGCACCCGCAGCCCGGTCTTCTTCTCCCGTTTCAGCGACCCCGCGGCCAGCCCCCGGGAACGTTCGACGGCGTCACGCAGGGTGTTCCGTACCGCCGCGTACAGGTGCGCGGTCTCCTCCGCGCTCAGGTTGGCGGCCGGTTTGTACGGGGACATGCGGGCGGCGTGCAGGATCTCGTCGGAATAGGCGTTGCCGATCCCGGCCACCACGTTCTGATCCCGCAGCACGCCCTTGATGCGGCGGCGCTCGCCCTTCAGGAGCGTCGCGAACGCCTCCTCGGTGAAGTCCGCCGCGAGCGGGTCCGGGCCCAGCCGGGCGACGCCGGGCACCTCGACGGGGTGACGCACGCAGAAGACGGCCAGGCGTTTTTGCGTACCGGCCTCGGTGAGGTCGAAACCGGGCCGCCGGGCCTCGTCCGCCTCGTCCCCCGCGGACCGCTCCCCCAAGTGGACCCGCAGCGCCAGCGGCCCCTTCCCCGGGCGGGGCGGCGCCTCCGGCAGCTCGTCCTGCCAGCGCAGCCAGCCCGCGCGGGCCAGGTGGATCACCAGGTGCAGGGCTCCCACGGTGAGGTCCAGGAACTTGCCGTGCCGGTCCACCGCCGTGATCACGCCGCCCTCCAGATCGGTCAGCGGCGGGTCGTACGTCTTGAGCACATTGATCGCCACCGGTTGGACGCGGACCACGGGGCGGCCCCCGGCCCGCTCCACGAGGAATTCCCGCAGCGCTTCCACTTCGGGCAGTTCGGGCATGCTCCCAGCCTGCCCGGCGGCCCGCACGGCCGCGACCGCAGCCGCCACCAACGGGCCGAGCCGCGGGACCGTCCGACGCGGAGCGTCCGTGGCGCAGCGGAACACCCGGGCCGGAAAAGCGGGCGCCACGCCCATGTCCCGCATGGCCCCGCCACGCCGCGCCCCCGCGCTGCGCTCCGCGCGGGCGGTCGCGGTGCTACGGATAGGGCGTGGAGTGGTTCACGGAGTCCTCTTACTGGCTGAGCCGCCTCGTCTTCCAGCGCGCGCTCGCGGTGCTGTACGTGGTCGCGTTCGTGTCGGCGGCGCGGCAGTTCCGGGCCCTGATCGGGGAGCGGGGGATGCTGCCGGTGCCGCGGTTCCTGCGGCGGGTGCCGTTCCGTCAGGCGCCGGGGGTCTTCCACCTGCACTACTCGGACCGGTTCTTCGCCCTGTGGGCGTGGACGGGGGCCCTCCTGGCCGCGGCCGTCGCCGCCGGGGCGGCGGATGCCGTGCCCCTGGGGGCGGGGATGGCGATGTGGGCGGTCCTGTGGGCGATGTACCTCTCGATCGTCAACGTCGGGCAGCTCTGGTACGGGTTCGGCTGGGAGTCCCTGCTGCTGGAGACGGGGTTCCTGGCGGTGTTCCTCGGCAACGACGCGACCGCGCCGCCGGTGCTGGTGCTGTGGCTGCTGCGGTGGCTGCTGTTCCGGGTGGAGTTCGGCGCGGGCCTGATCAAGATGCGCGGGGACTCCTGCTGGCGCGACCTGACCTGCCTGCACTACCACCACGAGACCCAGCCGATGCCCGGCCCGCTGAGCTGGTTCTTCCATCACCTGCCCGGGCCGCTGCACAAGGTGGAGGTGGCCGCCAACCACGTCGCCCAGTTGCTGCTGCCCGTGCTGCTGTTCACTCCGCAGCCGGTGGCGAGCTGGGCGGCGCTGGCCATCGTGGTCACCCAGCTGTGGCTGGTCCTGTCGGGCAACTTCGCGTGGCTGAACTGGCTCACGATCGTCCTGGCGGTGCCGGCCGTGGACTGGTCGTCGGTGGCGGGCGACCGCGCACAGCCCGCTCCGCCGGTGTGGTTCGAGGTGCTCGTCCTGGCGGTGGCCGTCCTCGTCGTCGTCCTGAGCTACCGGCCCGTACGCAACCTCCTGTCGCGCCGCCAGGTGATGAACACCTCCTTCGACACGCTGCACCTGGTGAATTCCTACGGGGCGTTCGGCAGCATCACCCGCGTGCGCCGGGAGATCGTGGTGGAGGGGTCGGCCCAAACCGGGAACGGGCCGGACACCGAGTGGCGCGAGTACGGCTTCCGGGGCAAGCCCGGTGACGTGCGGCGGCTGCCGCGCCAGTACGCGCCCTACCACCTCCGGCTCGACTGGCTGATGTGGTTCGCCGCGCTCTCCCCCGCGTACGCGCGCAGCTGGTTCGGCCCCTTCGTGGAGCGGCTGCTGACGAACGACCCGGCCACGCTGCGGCTGCTGCGGCACAACCCGTTCCCGGACACGCCGCCCGCGCAGGTGCGCGCCCGGATCTTCCGGTACCGGTTCACCACCTGGCGGGAACTGCGCGAGACCGGCGCGTGGTGGCACCGGGAGTACGTACGCGACCTGGCCCCTCCGGTTGGCCTCGCCTCACCGAACGAGCCGCACACGCGAACCGGAACTGAATGAACCAACCCCCGGCACCAGGTGCCGGACAGCCTCGGTGGATCTTGACTACAGGTTTTTCACCATCACCGAGTACAAAGGCGCGTCCTCGAAGGGCCTCGATTCGGCGATCTTGCGGTACCCCCAGCGCTCATACAGAGCTTGAACCTTCGGGTGAGACGAGTCCACGAACAGCGTCACGGCGTCAGCCTCCAGGTCCCTGATCAACTCGGCATGAATCTGCTCCGAGGCCCCCGTTTTGCGCCACTTCGGAACGATCATGAGTTCGGACAGGGCGAATACCCGAGTCTCCTCCGTGAGCCAGTCAGGCGTTTCGACGCCGCGCCACCATCCACCAGGACCGAACAACGCACCATAGGCGAATCCGACCGGTTGCCCCTTAGCGAAACCGACGACACAGGACCATGCCTCCTTGCTCGACCACGCGTCAACGAACTCGGCAAACCGGTCGCGTGCGTGGAATTCGTCGGGGTCGTCGGCGTACGCCTCATCGTGTATGTCCAGGAGCATGGCCCTGATGTGCCGTGCATCTTCATGACCATAGCGTGTCAATTCCACTGCCGAGATCTCTCAATCCATTCCGTGATCGCGTGCACCTTTGATCCGGACGCGACCAGAATCTTCCGCACATTCCCCAGCGTGTCGACAGTCCGCTTCGAGCCGGCCCCCTCTGGCAGCAGCTCGTATGCGGACAGACCCGTGGCGCAGGCAAGCTCAAGCTCACCTTGGTTCGCCTGGGACAGCGCCAGATGCGCTGAGTACAGCGCTCGATTCCGAACCATGTCGGGCCGGATACCGGAAAGCGCGCGATGAAAGAAGGATTCGGCTCGATCATAGGCTCCCAAGCCGAACCAGACACTTGCCGCCAAACCATTCACTTCGCTCTGATCGTAGAAAGCCAGCCACGCAGGACGCCCCTTGCCTTCCGCCCGCGCGAAAGCACTCTCCGCCACGGACAGGGCCCGAAGGGTGTCGCTCCGCAGGTTCGTCTTGACCAAGCACCGAGCGTTACGCATATGCGCAAGAGACGCGTACAGGGGGTCCCTACGGGCGACGGAGGAAGCCTTCATGATCTCCGCGGCCGCTACACCCTCACTGAAATCCTTACGCTGGCATGCCGTCATGGCAAGGTGGTTCCACACATGGAATTGCGTCTCGCTGTCCCCCGAAAGACCGGCGAACGTCACTGCTCGGTCGAGATGATCGCGGGCCCGCTCGGTCGACTTGGCGTCGATGGCAGCGAAGGCCGCCGAGCACGACGCGTCCGAGGCCAGGCAGAGAAGCCTTTTGCGAACACGGCTCGATGCCGTTCCCATGGACAGGGCCGACCGAACCCTCAGGGCTAATTCGGCAGCCCGGTTCTCCACGGATCTCATACCGCCTACGCGCCAGTCCTGCTCAAGGATGCGCTCATACTCCGCATGGAAGCGGTGAGCGTCACTCATACCGAGTTTGCCGCCGCCGGAACCGACAACAGCCAGCACGGTACCGCCTGCGGCGGTGACAAACTTACGGCGGTGCACAGACTCGCCCTCCGGGAATGCGGTTGCACTTCGCTTGCGCCGAGGAATGAACCCTAGTTCTTCGGACGTCGCATGAAGAACCTTCTCGGCGCAAAGCCTGATGCGGTCCTGCGGCCATTTCGTCTCACCACGAAGCCAGCGCCGGATGTCACGGTCGGCGAGGCACCCAGGCGAGCCGGTCAGCACTTCGATCTGGCCGTTGATCTGCCGCGCCAACTCGACCTGAGAGAAGCCCAGTTCTTCAATACGGGCCGCCAACTTGATGTTCTCGGTCACATCACAACGGTAGCGCGGCGCGATCACCTGACGAGAGTCCGAAGGTAAAAATCACCGGGGTCACGCGACGACGCCCCCACTTGATTCACCTGTTACCCGACCCGCGCGTGTCGTTCACTTGGAGTCACCGGACCCGGTCCAAGTCCACCTCAGGAAGGAACTACCCCTTTGCCGCAGGGGCCTTGCCGACAGCCCTGTACTTCCGAGGGCAGCCATGAAGAGCCTCCCGTCCCCTGACGGCCAGTGCACCGGAACGCTCCTGGCGTTCTGTGTGATCGGAACAATTCTGGGCGTGCCGACCGCGATCGCCTTTCCGGCCAAGACACCCGAGCCTCGGTGGTCCACAAGGCCCGTCCATCGGGGTTCGGGGCAAACTCCCAGCTTCTTACTGGATGGCTCCCACCCCCACCGAGGAGCTGGGCCAACCCGGTTCCATCCCATCAGAGGAGCGATGTGAAACTGATCGAGGCACTTCCACTCGGGCGGCCGTCCCCGGTCGCCGCCCGCCCTGTGGGCCTGCGTCCGTACGCGCTGGAAGGGGCGAGGTATCACAGCATCGCCTTGACGCATCCGCGTACGGAGACCCGCGTTTACGACCCGGTGACGCAAACCGCCTTCTCGGAGGACGGAACGCCGCTGGTGGCAATGGCCACCAGCCAGAAGACCAACCCCGATGGCGACCCGAAGAACCCTCCCCCGCACGACGAGGGCGACGACCCCGGATTCATCGAGTGACCGTGCTCGTAGTGGACGGCCCGTTCGATGCCGGCACCGACCTCATCGTCGGTGAGCTGGCTTCGGCGGGCCTCCCCGTCTTCCGGATGGACACCGCTCGGTTCCCTGTTGAACTGGAGTTCCGCGCGAGCTTCAACGACGGCCGCTGGGAAGGTGCCCTCGCCAACGCGCACCGCTCCGTCGAACTGGCGAACATCAAGGCTGTCTACTGGAACCGTCCCGGCACGTTCCGGTTCCCCGGCCTCTCAGAGGCCGACGAGCACTTCGCGCGTGGGGCTGCTCGGATCGGTTTCGGTGGGGTTCTGGTGAGCCTCGACGCTCCCTTCATGAACCACCCCTCCCAAGCGTCCGCTGCCGAGTTCAAGCCCCGGCAACTCCAGGTGGCCGACATGGCCGGCTTCGCGACTCCGCGGACTTTGGTCACGACGGACGCGCAGGCCGTCAGGCGCTTCGCCGAGCTCATCGCCGCGCCTCTCGTCACCAAGCCGCTGGGCATTCCCGTCGTGTCCCATGAGGACGGCTACGAGCAGATGTTCACGAGAGCCGTGAGCCTTGACCATCTTGCCGGGGTGAACGTGACCACCCACTTGTTCCAAGAGCGGATCGTCAAGGACTACGAGGTTCGCACCATGCTCATTGGACAGCGCTGTTGCAGCGCCCGAATCGATGCTGGAAGCGAAGAGGCCCGCATCGACTGGCGAACCGACTACGACGCGCTCGCGATCACACCGATTGAAACGCCGGGCTCAGTCGAGTCCTCGCTCAGGCGCTACGCCGCCGTCATGGGGCTTTCCTACTTGGCGGCCGACTTCATCGTCCAGCCCTCTGGGGAGTGGGTCTTCCTGGAGGCCAATCCTTCCGGCCAGTGGGCCTGGCTCAACTCTCCCGGCCTCCCCTTGGCTGCCGCGATCTCCCGCACTCTGGAGGACTGGTGCACAACGTGAACTGGGAACGCCACGCTCGCATGCTCGCCACCACACTCGAAGAATCCGGAGACTTGACGTCATCGCGGCTACGAGAGGCTGTGATCAGCACGCCTCGCCATGTCTTCCTGCCCCACTACTTCGAGGCCTCCGGGGGATCGCCAACTCTCTGGGTGGAACGAAAAGACACCGACGGCGACGCCTGGCTGTCACCGATCTACTCGAACACGACTCTGGTCACAGAACTCGACCCGAAGACCGCCAAGCAGGTGGAAGGCGGCTGGAACGGGCACCCCACCTCTTCAAGCACTCAGCCTGGTCTCGTCGTTCGGATGCTCGAAGCACTCGGCATCAGGCCGGAGCACGATGTCCTCGATGCCGGCCTGGGAACGGCATACCAGGCTGCTCTGATCGCTCACTGCCTTCGCGACTCTCATCAGTTGACCGCCGGCGATATCGGTACCACCGAGCCGGCTCACAAGCGCTTGGACGAGTTGGGGTACAGCCCCACGGTGATCCGGGCCGATGCCACGAAGTGGGACTGGAAAAGGCAGTTCGACAGGATCGTCTTCTCCTTCGGCCTGCCACGAGTGACGGACTCGATCCGGTGGGCTGTAGCTCCGGGCGGGCGAATCATCGCGAACATCTTCGGTCCGATCAGCTCGGGACTGGTGGTTCTGGACGCCAAGAAGAAAGGAGCCCTTGAGGGCCCCTTCCTGAAGCGTGGCGGCTCCTTCATGCCTGCCAGGCACGAGCAGCAGGACATGCCCCAGGCCGACCTGTCATCGACGGCCGAAGGGTGGACGGACGTGCCACTGGCCGACTTCGGCAACCACCACTTCCTGTTCCTGCTCGCCGCGCACCTGCCCGGTGTCAACCTCCAGTTCGGCACCGATGGCGGCCGGACAACGCGTCGCCTGGTGCTGCCCGATGGGCGCTGGGGGGAAGCCGTGTACACGCGGCAGGAGGGGGCTCGTCCCGTCTTCCGTGAGCAGGGCGAGAGCGTCTGGGAAGACGTCGAGAGGGTTTGGACCTGGTGGGCTGACAACGGTCGGCCGCACTGGGACAAGTTCGGACTTACGGTCGGCAACGACGGGACGCATCGCCTCTGGTACCGGAGCCCTGAGGGCGATTCGTGGGTCTTGCGCTGATCTGGCAATACTGCCGCCGATATCGCGATCGGCACGCTGAGACGCGGTGCCGTCGTCCTGCGCGGCGGGGCCGCCGTCCGGCGACTCGTCGCGCTGCGCGCAATTCATGTGGGGGCTCTTGTCCCGGGTGAGCGTCCGGGCCACCCTGTCTGCCACGTCCACGACAAGCGAGGCCCGGAAAACAAATTTGACGGGGTGTGGCATGAGCAGGGCAGCACGCACGTGGTTCGACCGCCGGCGCTTCCTCGGGACGCTGGCGGCCGGGGCCCTGGCGCCGGCCGTGGTCGGGGACGCGGCGCCCGCGCAGGCGCGCCCTGTCACGTCCCCGGTCCCGCCGCGCCGGGACCGGCCGCTGTTCCTGGGGACGTACACCTCGGGTCCCGGCGCCGGCACCGGGGTGGGGCTGGGCACGTACGACGCGGTGACCGGGGAGATCACCGCCACCGGTGTGCTGACGGGCGTGCCGGACCCGTCCTACCTCGCCCTGTCCGCCTGCCGCCGGACCCTTTACGCGGTCAATGAGCGGGAGGAGGGCACGGTCACCGCCATCGCGCTGCGCGCGGACGGCCGGCATCGGGTGCTCGGCAGTCGTTCGACCGGTGGTGGCGGGCCCTGCCATCTGTCCGTCCACCCTAGCGGGCGGTGGTTGCTGAGCGCCAACTACGGGTCCGGCAGCGTCGCCGTGCACCCCATCGACGTGCTCACTGGGGCGTTGGGAGACCGGACGGACCTGGTCGCGCACACCGCTCCGCCGCCCGGCCCTGGGCAGAGCGGGCCGCACGCCCACCAGATCGTCACCGCGCCTGACGGGCGGTACGTGCTCGCCGTCGATCTGGGCAATGACACGGTCTACACCTACTGGTTGCACGGGCTGAGCGGGCGGCTGCGCCGGGTGTCGGCGGTGACGCCGCGGCCGGGGGCCGGTCCCCGGCACCTCACCTTCCACCCGTCCGGGCGCTACGCGTACCTGGCCAACGAGGTGGACAACACGGTGGTGGTCTGCGCGTACGACCCTGCCAACGGGCGGCTCAGTCCGGGTGAACCGCAGTCCACCGGGACCGGGCCGGGGACCAGTTACCCCGCCCAGTTCCTCGTCACCCGCAACGGGCGGTTCGCCTTTCTCGCCAACCGCGGTGACAACAGCCTCACGCGGTACGCGGTGGAGGCGGGCGGCGGCCGGTTGCGGCTGCTGGGCACCGTCCCGGTGGGCGGGGACTTCCCGCGGCACCTGGCCTTCTCGCCCGCGGGCGACCTGCTCTTCGCCGGGAACCAGCGGTCGGGGACGGTGACCGTGTTCGCGGTGGACCCGAAGCGCGGCGAACTCCGGCGGCTGGGCGAGCCGTTCGCGGCGCCGTCGCCGGTCTGCGTGGTGCCGCTGTGAGGCATACGCCGGTCCAAGACGTGGGCCGGTCCGAAGCGTGTGCCGGCGGCTCACTCCCTCCGCGTGGCGACGAACTGGGTGGCCGCCACGAACACCACCAGGATCACCGCCGCGATCAGCAGCATGCCGGCCGTCGGCCCCAGCAGCTTCGCCGCGTCGGGGGTCGTCGCCATGAGGGTGAACAGGCGGTTCACGGGCGGCATGCCCTTGGCGAAGAGGGCGGCCATCACCAGCGCGAGTGCGGCCACCAGGGCGTAACCCTGGCGCTTGAAGAGCAGCCGTGAGCACGGCACGCCGATGGCGATGCCGACGAGGGCGCAGGTGAGCTGTGCTTCGACGCCCAGCAGGAGATCGTTCGCGGTGACGTCGTAGCTTCCGATCAGCAGTGGGAAGACGAGGCCGAAGACCATCAGGACCAGGCAGCTCAGCAGGGCGGTCGCGATGGCCGCGAGCAGGACCTTCAGGGATCGGCCGCCGGAGCTGACGACGACGATGGCGCGCTGGGGCGGGTCGTCCAGGCTCATCAGGGCGATGGTCAGCCACGTCGAGCAGACGAACAGCGCGCCGCCGGACGAGGCGTAGGCGGGGGGCAGCGGGCCGCTGCCGTTGACCGTGAGGATGCCCAGGAAGCCCATGAACAGGAGCAGCGGGGCGACGTAGCGCTGGGTGTGCAGCACGGTGGCGAACGTGTAGCGGATGAGCGCGATCACCGGGTGCCTCCCTGGGCGACGACGTCCGGTGTGCGGTGGTCCGCCGTCGTTCCCGTCGTCCGTGTCACGCGTTCGACGGACCAGCCGTGTCGGAGTGCGGTGAACAGGAGGGTGTCGCTTCTCTCGCGGGCCACGGTCATCCTGATCGCCGCCTTCTCGCGGCGCACCGTCAGCACGCCGTCCATCCGCGCCCAGTCCAGGTCCCGGGGCGCGGCGCCCGTCCGGGCCGGGGTCAGCACGATGTCGGACGAGGGCCGGGGCGCGGTCCGCTCGGGTTCGGGGCCGCGCAAGGAGACGCGTCCCTCGCTGACGGTGTAGGTCCGCGTGGCCCGGGCCCGGGTCACCGATTCTCGGTGGTCGGTGAAGACGACCGTGCCGCCGGCGGCGGCGACCTCGGTCATGATCTCGGCGAGGACTCCGTGGGCGTCCGCGTCCAGGCCCGACCACGGTTCGTCCAGCACGAGCAGCCCGGGCTCCACCAGCAAAGCCTGGGCGAGCGCGACCTTCTGTGCGTTGCCCTTCGACAGGCTCCGCAGCGGGGCCTGTCTGCCGCCCACCAGGGCCAGCCGGTCCAGCAGCCGGTGGGCGCGCGTGGCGGCTTCGGAGGTGGTCAGTCCGCGCACCCGGCCCATGTGGGTCAGGTAGGCCACGGCCGACATCCGTTCGTTCGGGGAGAAGCGGTCGGGGACGTAGCCGACGACCGGTGGCCGGGCGGCCACCTTGCCGCCGGTCGGCCGGGACAGCCCGACCGCGATGCGCAGCAGGGTCGACTTCCCCGAGCCGTTCCCGCCCGCGAACGCCACGACGTCTCCCGCCGGGGCCTCCACGTCGACGTCCTTCAGAATCCAGTCGCCACGGCCGTAGCGCTTGCTCACTGCTTCAAGTCGTAACAAGTGAACTCCTTTGTCCGTGCGGAGGGCGCCGAGTGGGGTGCAGATTACGGCGCCCGTCCTCCGCTCGGCACAAGCCGCGGGGGCGCGGTGCGCACACGGCCTCGCACCGCGAAGAGGGCGGCGAGCCGGTCCGGCCCGTCCTCGATCCGCGCGCCGGCGAGCGAACCGACCGAGGGTGCGCCCCCGCGACGCCGCCCCGCACGACCGCAACACTGCGGCAACAGCCCCGCAGGATTACCGGATTAGCCTCGCCCCACATGAGTACCGGAACGTCACCCCAGGCCCCGGCCGCCGTACCGCCCCGGCCCGCCCCCGGCGAGCTGCGCCAGGGCCTCAAGCGCCGCCACATGAACCTGATCGCGCTGGGCGGGGTGATCGGCGCCGGCCTGTTCGTGGGGAGCGGCGTGGTGGTGCGGTCGGCCGGGCCCGCGGCCGTGCTGTCGTTCCTGGCGGCCGGGGCGCTCACCGTTCTGATCATGCGGATGCTGGCGGAGATGACGGTGGCGCGCCCGGCGCTGGGCTCCTTCTACGCGCACGTGCGCGAGACGCTGGGCCACCGCGCGGGCTTCACGGTGGGCTGGCTGTACTGGTACTTCTTCGTGATCGTGGTGGCCGTCGAGGCGGTGGCGGGCGGGCGGATCGTCCAACTGTGGCTGCCGGGCGCGCCGTTGTGGGCGGTGAGCCTGGTCCTGATGGCGCTGCTGACCGCGACCAACATGGTGTCCGCCCGTTCCTTCGGCGAGTTCGAGTACTGGTTCTCGTCCGTGAAGGTGCTCGCCATCCTCGTCTTCCTCTTCCTCGGGGCGCTGTACGTGCTGGGGCTGTGGCCCGACTCCCCGGGCGGCCTGGCGAATCTGACGGCGCACGGGGGCTTCGCGCCCGCGGGTGTCGGGGCGGTGCTCGCCGCCGTGGTGCCGTGCATCGGGTTCTTCACGGGGGCGGAGATCGTCACCATCGCGGCGGCCGAGTCCGCCGAACCGGAGCGCGCGGTGGCGAACGCCATCCGGTCCATCGTGCTGCGGGTGGTGGCCTTCTACGTCCTGTCGGTCTTCCTGGTGGTGGCGGTGGTGCCGTGGACGTCGCGGGCCATCGAGGTCAGTCCGTACGCGGCGGTGCTGGAGCGGCTGGCGGTGCCCGCGGCCGGGACGGTGATGAACGCCGTCGTCCTGGTCGCCGTGCTGTCCTGCCTGAACTCCGCGCTCTACACCTCGTCGCGGATGCTGTTCGCGCTGACCCGCAACGGTGACGCGCCGCGGGCGTTCACCGCGGTCAGCCGGAGCGGGGTGCCGCGGCGGGCACTGCTCGCGGGGACGTCGGTCGGCTACCTGTCGGTGATCGCGGCGTGGGTGTCGCCCGACGTGGTGTTCGAGTTCCTCATCAACTCGTACGGGGCGATCGCCCTGTTCGTGTACCTGGCGATCGCCGTCGCCCAGGTCCGGATGCGGCGCACGCTCGAACGGACCGAGCCGGAGCGGCTGACCCTGCGGATGTGGCTGTTCCCGGGGCTGAGCTGGGTGACCATCGCGCTCATGACCGCCGTCATCGGCGCGATGGCCTTCCTTCCGGACAGCCGTACGCAGTTCTGGCTGAGCCTGCTGACGGTGGCCGTCGTCCTGGCGGGGTACGAGCTGCGGCGGCGACGGGGGACGAGCCTCCGGGGGCCGAGGACGGGGCGGAGTGGGGCTGCGGTCGGCGAGGCGGACGGATGTGGCCCGGTGGCCGAAAAGCGGTGAAGTCGGCGGGAAAACCCGACAAGGGATGCGAAAAGCCGCCTCGGAATTCCTCCGGAAAGACGGTTTCACGGTGCGCCACCCGCGCATTGCATGCCCTTTCCGGGCGCCTGCCGTACTCTTTCCAGGAACCTGCCATGCCCTTTCCGGACATCGCGGAACCGCCGCACGCCGGTCGTCGCGGGACTCGGAATAATCCCGGCGAAGGCGTGCGGCGGATTCACCCGCGCGGACTCAGAGGACGCCCGGAACGATGATGCGCACGCCCGGCAGGATGATGTGCGCATTCACTCCGATCAGCCGTCGGTTCAGCCGGTGGAGTTCCCGCCAGTCGACGCCGTGCGCGGACGCGATGCCGCTGAGGGTGTCACCGGGCTTGATGACGACGTGAATTCCGGACGGCTTGGTGAATGCCGCGTGGCGCTCGTGCGTCGTTCCGGTGTGCGAGCGCCGGGCCGGCGCGTCGGTGCCGCGCGCGGCCGACGCGACCTCGGCCGCGGCCGGCCGCGCGCCGGCCGAGCGCAGGCCCAGCCTGGCCGAGCAGGCCGGCCAGGCACCCCAGCCCTGACGGGCCAGAACGCGTTCGGCGATGCGGATCTGCTGGCTCCGCGTCGCGTGCGCCGCACGCCTCGCGTACGCCCCACCGCCGAACGCCCGCCAGGTGGAGTGGCTGAACTGCAGCCCGCCCGAGAAGCCGTTCCCGGTGTCGATGTGCCACCTGCCCCCGCTCTCGCACACGGCGAGCCGGGTCCAGATCCCGCCCCCGCGGGCTTCGGCCTGGTCCCCGGCCACGAGGGTCAGCGTCCCCGCCCCCGCGAGGACGGCCAGCGCGGCGAAACCGCTGAGAACGCGATTTCCGTATTCGCCTCGGACAGTCGGTTCCGTTACCTGGTTTGATGTCATGCAGGTACTCCCTGTCACTCGCCGTTCAGTTTCCTGACGGCAGTTCGGAAACGCGGCGGTGCCGTTTTCCCGGACGCCCGCATTCGCCGTCCGGTGAGCCGCCGCGAATTCTCGACGAGTAAGAGACAAGCACGCACCGATATGGCATCGGGAGAGCGCGCGGAAGCGCCATGGACAGCCGACCTGCCTCCCCCCGCCGGGATGGCGGACAAAGGCGTCGCATGACGCGCCTATCGACGGGAAGGGGCGCACCTTTTCCGCGAAGGCGCACACCGGAGTTCCCCTTCACGGCCATCCGGAACGCCCACCGCCGGACACCCCGAATGAGCCGGGTGGTCCGCCGCGTTCGTCCGCCGGACCCGGTTCACGCGCGGCGGAGGTGCGCACACACCGCGCGCGAGCCCTACGCGGTGGCGGCTGCGCACCGGTGGGTGCGGGCCCGTCTCGCCGCGCGCGGAAACTGTCGCACGGGGGCCGGGTCCCCGGGCCGTACCCCTCATCCGACGTGTCGCGCACCGGGGCCGGGGGCCGTCGCGGCCAGCGGACGCGCGCGCCCCGGGCGTCCCCCGCACACGCCGTATCGCGTTCCCCCGGGCGCCCCCGGGCCGGGCGGGCGGCGTGCCTCCGCCGGAGGTTTCCCGAGCGGCGGCTCGGCGCGGCCGTCGGGGGGCTGGAGGTCGGGGCGGGGCTTCGGGGTTCGCGTCCGGGTCGTGGGCCGGGGCTCGTGAGGGGCTCGGGGCTGGCGAGTTGGGCTCGGGGCTCGTGCCCGGGCCATGGGCTCAGCCCTTGTGACGTGCGCTCGGGCCGTGGGCTCAGCCCTTGTGACCTGCGCTCGGGCCGTGCAGCTCACGCCCGGCTTCTGACCTCGGCCCCGAGCGTCGCCTCACACCGGCACGAGCGTGACCTCGGTGGCCTTGGCGCTGATCCAGACCTCCATGTCCTCGCCCAGGCGGAGTTCGGCGGCGGCCTGCGGGGTGACCTCGGCGACCAGGTCGGGGACCTCGGACGAGCCGACGAGCACCCGCAGGCGGCTGCCCAGCGCGGTGATCTCGCGGATCTTGCCCGGCCAGACGTTGCGCGGACTGCCCGACGGGCGCTCGCGGTGGACGGACACCGCCTCCGGTCCGATGACCGCCAGCGCCTCGGTGCCCTCGGGCAGCGGATCGGCCGCCACCAGACGGCCGCCGCCGGCCACCTCCAGACCGTCCCCGGTGGCCGTCCCCGACCAGGCGTTGCGTCCCAGCATCCGGGCCACCCAGGGAGAACGGGGGTGCCGGGTGACCTCGGCGGGCGCCGCGTCCTGGAGGGGACGCCCGCCGTCCAGGACGAGCACCCGGTCCGCCAGCGACACCGCCTCCACCGGGTCGTGGGTGACGATCAGGCACACGCCGCCGAAGCCGTCGAGGTGGCGGCGCAGGGTGTGGCGCACCTGGGTCCGGGTGGTCTGGTCCAGTGCGGCGAGCGGCTCGTCGAGCAGCAGCAAACGCGGACGCGCGGCCAGCGCGCGGGCCAGCGCCACCCGGCCTGCCTGGCCGCCGGAGAGCTGCGCGGGACGGCGGTCCGCGAGGTGCCCGACGCCGAGCCGGTCCAGCCACCCCTGCGCCTCCCACCGGGCCTCCGCCCGGGACGTCCCGTGCGCGCGCAGCCCGTACGCCGTGTTGCCCAGCGCCGTCAGGTGCGGGAAGAGCGCGCCGTCCTGGGGGACCCAGGCGATGTCGCGGCGGTGCGGGGGAAGCACCGTGACGTCCCGTTCGCCGAGGGTCAGCGCGGCGTGCGCCCTCGGGGTGAGGCCGAGCAACGCCCGCAGCAACGTGGTCTTGCCCGCGCCGTTGGGCCCGACGACCGCGATGGTGGTGCCGGGTTCGGCGTCCAGCGTGAGCTGCGTGAACCCGGTGACGTCGGCGTGCAGGGGCCGGCGCGCGGCGGCGGCCTCGTCCGTGCGCCCCCGGTGCGGGACGGACGGCCGCGGACGTGCGGGGGTGGGCGGGTTCGCCTCAAAACCGTTCGCCTCGGGGCCGTCCGCGTCGGAGTGACCGGCACCCGGCTGATCCACGGGACCGCCGGTCGTGGTCCGCACGGCCGTCGCCGTCCCGTGCGTCCGCACCCCGGCGTGGTGCCTCCCCGCACCGGCGTCGTGCGCCGATGCCCCGGATTCCGCCCCGTTCCCGGCCCGCTCCGCGCGGCCGTCCGTCCGGTCGTCCCGGGCGTCCATCAGGACGCCCCCGCCGCCCGCCCCGCCGTCCCGGCTGTCCGGGGCGCCGCTGCGCGTGCGCCCCTTGAGGGTGCCGCCGACGGCCCACCGGCCGCGCAGCGCGACGAGCACCGCCATGGCGATGGCCAGCAGGAGGAGGGAGACGGAGGTGGCGGCCTCCGGACTGTCCTGGAGGAGCAGGTAGACCTGGAGGGGCAGGGTCTGGGTGGTGCCGGGGAGGTTCCCCGCGAAGGTGATCGTGGCGCCGAACTCCCCCAGCGCCCGCGCCCAGGTCAGCGCCGCACCGGCGGCGAGCCCGGGGGCGACCATCGGCAGCGTGACGGTGCGGAAGACCCGGACCGGTGAGGCGCCGAGCGAGGCGGCGGTCTCCTCGTACCGGCGGTGCAGCCCGGCGAGCGCCCCCTCCAGGCTGATGACCAGGAACGGCATCGACACGAAGGTGGCGGCGACCACCGCGCCGGCGGTGTGGAAGGGCAGTTGGAGGCCGAACCAGTCCTCCAGCCACCTCCCCAGCAGCCCCCGCCGCCCGAAACCGAGCAGCAGCGCCACGCCGCCCACCGTCGGCGGCAGCACCATCGGCAGCAGGACCAGGGACCGCACAAGCGCCTTGCCCGGGAACTCCGCACGGGCCAGCAGCCACGCCAGCGGCACCCCGAGCAGCAGCGAGAGCCCCAGCGCCCAGAACGACACCACCAGGGAGACCCGCAGCGCCTCCGTGCTCTGCGGCGCGGTGAGGTGCGCCCCCAGCTCCCCCCAGGAGGTGTGGGTGAGCACCCCGGCCATGGGGATCAGCAGGAACGCCACCGCCACCGCGGCGGGCAGCGCGAGCGCGAGCGGGGCGCGGCGTTTCGGTGCGGTCCTGCGGGTGCGGGGTTCACGGGTCATGACGGGCCGTGCCTTTGGGTGTGGGCCTTGGGGTGCCGGGCTTCGGGTCAGGACTTGACCGAGCTTGATCAGGATCGGTCAGCGCTTCTCTTCCGTTCGTCGTAAACGATCTGAAACGGACGGAGGGCGCCGGGGCGCTCACGACGGGCGCCAGGGGGCGCGCCGACCGGGCCCGGCGCCCAGGGGCCGGCGGATCAGGGCTTCTGGAACCCGGCGTCCCGCAGGATGCGCTGCGCCTCCGGGCCGCCGAGCCACTTCACGAACGCCTCGGCCTTCTTGCCGTGCTCGGAGACCTTGAGGGTGGCCGCCGGGTACTCGGCGACGGCGTTCTGGCTGTCGGGGATCTTCACGGCGTCGACCTTGCCGGGGGCCGTCATCGCGTCCGTCGCGTACACGATCCCGGCGTCCGCCTCGCCCAGCTCCACCTTGCTGAGCACCCCGCGCACATCCTGCTCCTGGGAAAGCGGCTCGACGTGGAGGCCCTGCTGGTCCAGGACCTTCTTGCTGTAGCGGCCCACGGGGACGGCGGGCGCGGCCAGGACGACCTTGAGGTCCTTGTCCGTCAGGTCCTTCAGGCTCTCGATGTGCTTCGGGTTGCCGTCGGCGGTGGCGATGACCAGGCGGTTCTTGGCGATGACGGTGGGTTCGGAGGTCTTGGCCGCGAGCCGGTCCATGGTCTTGGTGTCCGCGGTGACCAGGGCGTCGGCCGGGAAGTCCTGCTTGACCTGCGCGGCGAGCTGCTGGGACCCGGCGAAGGAGAACTTCACGACGGTGTCGCGGTGCTCCTTCTCGTACGCGGCCCCCGCCTTGGCGAAGACGTCGGTGAGCGAGGCCGCGGCGAGCACCTTGATGGTGGTCTTGCCGCTCTCCTTCCCGGCGTCGTCGTCCCCGCCGCCGCACGCCGTGGCGAGCGGCAGGATCAGCGCGGCCGTCACCACAGCGGCGGCTGCGCGCCGCCGGGCGGACACGCGTGGGCCGAGGACACGGGCGGAGGTGCGGAACATGGAACGGCTCCTTTGGGACGAGCGAATGAGCGGACGAGCGAAGGCCGTCCGGCCCCATGCGGGGAAGGCGTCACCCTCATTGCGGGGGAAGGCGTCACCCCCATGCGGGGGAGGCCATCACCACCCATGCAGGGGGCATCACCGTTCGGGCACGGCGCCGCACGCCGGAGCGCGGAGCAGGCACGGAGACGGCGCCGCGTCAGACGCGGTCGATGTGGACGTTGGTCGACTTCACGCGGGCGGTGGCCCGCATCCCGACCTCCAGCCCCAGTTCCTCCACCGCTTCCCGGGTGAGCAGGGAGACCAGCCGGTGCGGCCCCGCCTGGATCTCCACCTGGGCCGCGACGTCGCCGAGCTTGATGGCCGTGACGATGCCGGGGAAGGCGTTGCGGACGGAGGTGACGGAGGCGTCCTCCTCACCGTTGCCGTTCCGCGCCAGTTCGGTCGAGAAGGCGGCCAGGTCACGGCCGTCGATCAGCCGGCGGCCGGTCTCGTCCCTGAGGGTGGGGATCTTCCCGGCGTCCGCCCAGCGGCGGGCCGTATCCGGACTCACGCCGAGCAGACGTGCCGCCTGACCGATGGTGTAGGACTGCATGTGCGGCACCGTAGGGCAGATCACCGCTCATCTGCAATTAATCAGGTGGAACACACCTGGCAGGTGCGAGGGGGCTTGGAGGAAGTGCCAAAGCGCTGGCTCGGACCTGTTCCCTGACCGAGGGTCTTGGTGTGCGCCATGACGGGCGTCGTCCCCGGCGTTGCCCTCACCGTGCGGTATGCCCCATGACGGGCATCGTCCCCGGTATGCCCCTTACGGCGCGGTGTACCGCCGCAGCGACTCCCCCAGCTCGGCGGCGAACGTGTCGTAACGGGAGCGGAGTTCGTCCCCCGGCCAGTCGGCGGGCAGCAACGGCTCGGGGAGCAGCGGGTCGGCGACGAGGTGGCGCAGCGCCGCCGCCGCGACCGTGAACCGCTCGGGCAGAGGGCCGTCCCCGGCCAGCGCATCGGACAGCGCGTGCGCGCGCCGGGCCCACCCGGCCAGGTCCCACAGGCCCCGCGCCAGTTCCGCCGGGTCTCCCTCCGGGGCGGCGGTGAACCAGGTGCACGAGCCGCTGACGACGGCGGGCCGGGCCCGGTCCAGGTTGGCCGGACGCAGCCACGTTCCTTCACGCAGTTCGGCGAGCCGCAGGTCGGACATCGCCTGGCGGAGCGCGGTGCGCTCGGCGGCGGGACGGCGTTCGGCGGTGACCACGGCGACCTCCCACTCCCCGCTCCAGTGGCGGACCCGGGGCGCACGGCTGTCGTCCTGGCGGGCCTGCCGCTCCCGCAGGCGGGCGGGGAGCGCGTACGCGCCGTCGTCGTACCGGAGGTCTCCCGCGGCGACCATCCGCGACAGGGCGACGCGGACGGTGCCCTCGGCGACGCCGAAGAGCTCGCCGACCCGGACCAGCGCCCGCGCGGGCAGCCGGGGCGGATGGTGGCCGAGCAACGTGCTCAACACGATGGAGCGCGCGGTGAGCGGCCGGAGCCCCAGGGACTCGCCGTCGTCCGGCGGCTCGTTCCCCCGGGCGAGCGCCCGCTCCGGGGCCGGTTCCCGCCCACTGCTCCGCGGCTGCTCCCGCCCGCTGTCCTTCAGCCGCCCGCCCACGTACCCCTCACCCTCTCCCCCGGCATCGCCTGTCCCCCTCCGCCCCGCCACTTTCGGGTGCACCCGAACCGGTACGGCCGGGGAGGGCTTCCGGCCGCGCGCCTCGCCGGTCCCGTTCCGTTCCGTCCGCTCGCGAGCTCCGTTCCACCGGCTCGCCGATCCCGTGCCGTCCACCGGCCGGTCCCATTCCGCCCGGGGGTCGCAGGTCCCGGCCCCGGACGGACCCGCGTCACCCGCCCGGAATCCTAGCCATTACAGCCTTTCCACGCCTGTCGGCTTTCTGTAACGTCCACCATATGACCGTCACCCACGGAGGCCGTCCGACCGGCCACATGACCGTCACTCCCGAAGGCCACCCGACCGGCCGCACCACCGTCACCCACGAAGTCCTCAACCAGGCGCCCCCGCTGACCGGTTTCAGCACCGCGGACGAACCGGCCCTCTTGGAGGCGCTGCGCCGCGAGGGCGCGGGCTGGGGCGAGCGGGAGCTGCGCGAACTCGGCGCGCTGGCCGGTACGGAAGCCGTGCGGGAGCAGGCCCGCATGGCGGAGGAACAGCCTCCTCGGCTGCGCACCCACGACCGGTTCGGGCACCGGATCGACGAGGTCGAATTCCATCCGGCGTGGCACCAGTTGATGACCGCCGCGGTCGAGAACGGCCTGCACGCCGCGCCTTGGGCGGACGCGCGGCCCGGCGCCCACCTGCTGCGCGCGGCCAAGTTCTACGTGTGGTCGCAGGCCGAGCCGGGCCACGGCTGCCCGATCTCCATGACGTATGCCGCCGTGCCCGCGCTGCGCGCCGCGCCCGAGCTGGCGGCGCGGTACGAACCGCTGCTGTCGGCCCGCACGTACGACTACGGCCTACGGCCCCCGCTGGACAAGGCCGGGCTGATCGCGGGCATGTCGATGACCGAGAAGCAGGGCGGTTCGGACGTCCGGGCCAACACCACCCGCGCGGTGCCCGCCGGCGACGGCACGTACCGGATCACCGGTCACAAGTGGTTCACCTCGGCGCCCATGAGTGACGTCTTCCTGCTGCTCGCCCAGACGGAGGAGGGGCCGAGCTGCTTCCTGCTTCCCCGCGTGCTGCCCGACGGCACCCGCAACCCGATGCACCTGATGCGCTTGAAGGACAAGCTGGGCAACCGTTCCAACGCGTCGGCGGAGATCGAGTACGACGGGGCGGTGGCCTGGCCGGTCGGTGAACCGGGGCGCGGGGTGCGGACCATCGTGGAGATGGTGAACATGACCCGGCTGGACTGCGTGCTCGGGTCGGCCGCCGGGATGCGGGCGGGCCTGCGGCAGGCGCTGCACCACACCGCGCACCGCCGGGCGTTCGGCCGCGCGCTCGCCGACCAGCCGCTGATGCGGGCCGTGCTGGCGGACCTGGCGATCGAGTCGGAGGCCGCCACGGTGCTGGGGCTGCGGCTGGCGGCTGCGGTGGACCGTTCGCTGGCCGGGGACGCCGCCGAGGCCGGGCTGCGCCGGCTGGGCCTGGCCGCCGGCAAGTACTGGGTGTGCAAGCGGGGCAGCACGCACGCGGCCGAGGCGCTGGAGTGCCTGGGCGGCAACGGGTACGTCGAGGAGTCCGGGATGCCGCGCATCTACCGGGAGGCGCCGCTGCTGTCCATCTGGGAGGGCTCGGGCAACGTCTCCGCGCTGGACGTGCTGCGCGTGCTGGCCAAGGAACCGGCCGCCCTCGACGCCTTCTTCGCCGAGGTGGACGCGGCGGCGGGCGCCGACCGCCATCTGGACGCCGCGGTCGCGGGGCTCCGCACGGCACTGGGGCACGCCACCGACCCTGAGCGGGCGCAGTTGATGGCCCGCACGCTGGCGGAACGCATGTCCCTGGTGCTCCAGGGCTCCCTGCTCGTCCGGCACAGCCACCCGGCGGTCGCCGACGCCTTCTGCGCCTCGCGGCTCGGCGGCGAGTGGGGGCACGCCTACGGCACGCTGCCGACCGGGGCCGATCTGACGGCCATCCTGGAGCGCGCCCAAACCACGTCACCTGAAGAGACGGCCCGAACCGCGTCCCCTGAAGGGACAGCCCGCGTCGCGCCCTCTGAAGAGACGGCCCGTATCGCGCCCTCCGAAAAGACGGCCCGGTGACCTCCGTACGCGTCGAGCGGGCCGGGCCGGTGACGACGGTGGTGCTGTCCCGGCCCGCCGCCCGCAACGCCGTGGACGCGGACACCGCCGCGCGGCTGGCCGACGCCTTCCGCGCGTTCGACCGGGACGAGGGGGCCCGCGCGGCGGTGCTGTGGGGCGAGGGCGGGACGTTCTGCGCGGGCGCCGACCTCAAGGCCGTCGCCGCCGGGCGCGGCAACCGCGTCGCCCCGGACGGGGACGGGCCGATGGGGCCGACCCGGATGCGGCTGGCCAAGCCGGTGATCGCGGCGGTGAGCGGCCACGCCGTCGCGGGCGGCCTGGAACTCGCCCTCTGGTGCGACCTGCGGGTCGCGGAGGAGGACGCGGTCTTCGGGGTGTTCTGCCGCCGCTGGGGCGTGCCGCTGATCGACGGCGGGACGGTACGGCTGCCCCGGATCGTCGGCACCGGCCGGGCGCTGGACATGATCCTGACCGGTCGGCCGGTTGCGGCCCCGGAGGCCCTGGACATGGGCCTGGTCAACCGGGTCGTGCCGCACGGCGAGGCCCGGGCGGAGGCCGAGCGGCTGGCGGCCGGGCTCGCCCGCCTGCCGCAGGCCTGCCTGCGCAGCGACCGGGCGGCCGTGCTGGAGCAGGAAGGGCTCCCGGAGGCCGAGGCGCTGGCGGTCGAGTTCCGGCACGGAAGCGGGGTGCTGGCGGAGGCGGCCGAGGGCGCGGCGCGGTTCAGTGCTGGAGCGGGTCGGCATGGGGCCGCGGACGAGTGAGGGACGCCAGCCATGCCCCCGCCTTGTTCCCCCAACCCCTCGGCCCGTCAGCCCCTCGGCCCGTCAGCCTCCCTCACTCCGCGAACGACCCGGTCACGACCTCGCCGGCCGGTTCGTACGTCCCCATCACGACGCCGCTCGCGAAGACCTCGTGGTGGACGAGTCGCAGACCGGCGGGCTGGGTGCCGTCCGCGAACAGGCGCTTGCCCGTCCCGAGGACGAGCGGGAAGATCCACAGGCGGTACTCGTCGATGAGGCCGTGCGGCAGCAGCGTCTGGATCAGGTCGGCGCTGCCGTGCACCTGGAGTTCCGGGCCGTCCTCCTGCTTGAGCGCCGCGATGCCCTCGACCACGTCCCCCTCGATCAGCACCGAATTGCTCCACGACAGCGCGGGGCGGCTCCGCGACGCGACGTACTTCGTGGCGTCGTTGAGCGGCTTGGCCTCGGCGGCGTCCCCGGCGTGCGGCCAGAAACCGGCGAAGATGTCGTAGGTCCGGCGTCCGAGGACGAGGGCGAACGGCCTGGACAGCGCCTCGATCATGAGCTGCTGCATCCGCTCGTCCCAGTAGGGCACCGTCCAGCCGCCGTGCGCGAAGCCACCGCTGACGTCCTCCCGCGGCGCGCCCGGGGCCTGCATGACCCCGTCGAGGGACAAGAAGGTGTTCACGGCGAGCTTCCTCATCTTCCGCGTCCTTCCGCTCGGGTTCTCCGCTTGGTGCGTGGTTGCGTTGTTAGCGGCAGCGTGGGGTGGGCGGAAGGGGCCCGGACGCGCGACACGCGAAAAGCGGACACGGCGTCTTCCCTTCCTGATCCCGGCGCTCATCGCCCTTCCGAACGACCGTTTTGATCGTTCTTCGCGCACCCTTGAGCGTTCGCGCCCCGTCGGGTTTCATACGGGCACGCCGCGTCCGTCGGCGCGCTCCCCCACCTCCCGTTACGGAGGCCCCATGACGCGTCCGTGGTCCCGCCGTTCCCTCCTGTTCACCGCTGTGCCCGTCCTCGTCGCCGCCACCCCGGGGCTCTCCGCCGCGGCTTCGGTCCGGCGGGCGCCCGGGCCCGACGCGTTCGCCGCCCTGCGTGCCAAGTGGCGCGGACTCCTGCTCGGCAGCGGGTTCGGCCCCACCGAACAGCCGTTCAAGGACCGGCTCGCCGCGCTCGGCGCCGAGGCCGCGCGGCTGCGCGCCGCCATGGCGCCGGTGCCGGGGTCGCTGTGGCCGGACGCGGTGTTCGCCGACCCCGAGCCGGACACCGATCCGGAGTCCTTCGCCCACTCGGAGAACCTGCAGCGCAGCTACGTCCGGCTGCGCACGATGGCCGAGGCGTACGCCCAGCCCGGTACCGGTCTGACGGGTGCCCCCGCGCTGGCCGAGGCGCTGCGCACCGGCCTGGACCACCTCTACGAGCAGGTCTACAACGAACGGACCACCCGCTACGGCAATTGGTACAACTGGCAGATCGGCGCGCCCCAGGCGCTGCTGGACGTCTGCGTCCTGCTGGACGGGGCGCTGCCCGCCGACCGGCTGACGCGCTACCTCGCGGCGGTGGACGCCTTCGTCCCCGACTCCGCCGTCGGCTCCTACACGGGCACCAGCACCGGCGCCAACCGCGTGGACCTGTGCCGGGTCCTCGCCCTGCGGGGCCTCCTCGGTGGCGTCGCCGCGAAGGTCGCACTGGCCCGCGACGCGCTCTCCCCGGTCTTCCCGTACGTCACCTCGGGTGACGGCCTCTACGCCGACGGGTCGATCGTGCAGCACACCTGGGTGCCGTACACCGGCTCGTACGGAGCGGTCCTGATCGACGGCCTGAGCAGGCTGTTCGCGCTGCTCGACGGCTCCCCGTGGGCCGTCGCCGACCCGAACCGGAGCGTCGTCCTGGACGCCGTCGAGCACGCGTACGCGCCGTTCCTCTTCAACGGCCTGATGATGGACGGCGTGTCCGGACGGGCCGTCAGCCGGGGCGTCTCGGCCTCCGGCCCGGCCTCGGTGCGCACCAGCGACCACACGCGCGGGCACCCGGTGATCGCCTCGATCCTGCTGCTCGGCGAGGGCGCGGACGAGGCGGCCCGGGCCCGCTGGCAGCGGCTGGCCAAGGGCTGGTTCCAGCGCGATCACTACGCCCCGGTGCTGGAGAACCCCACGCTGTCGATCGCGGCGCTCGCCCGCGTCAAGGGCGTGCTGGACGACGACGCCGTGACCGCCCTCCCCGAACCGATCGCCCACCGGCAGTTCCCCGGCATGGACCGGGTGACGCACCGCCGCCCCGGCTGGGCCGCGTCCCTGTCCATGGCCTCCCGGCGCATCACGTACTACGAGCACGGCAACGGCGAGAACGTCCGCGGCTGGCACACCGGCGCCGGAATGCTCTATTGGTGGGGCGATACGTTCGCCAACGGTCAGTACAGCGACGCGTTCTGGCCCACCGTGGACCCCTTGCGGCTGCCCGGCACCACCGTTTCGCGCAAGCCGCTCGCGGACGGCGAGGGCGGCGCCTGGGGTGTGCCCCGGCCGGACGCGGCCTGGGTGGGCGGCAGCGACGACGGCACGTACGGCTGCGCCGGGCAGCACCTCAAGGGGCTGTCGAGCACGCTCGAAGCCCGGAAGTCCTGGTTCTTCCTGAAGGACGCGGTGGTCTGCCTGGGCGCGGGCATCTCCGCCCGCGATGGTCGTCCGGTCGAAACGATCGTCGACAACCGCAACCTGGGCTCCTCCGGGCGTGCGGCCCTGACGATCGACGGGCGGCCACGCCCCACCGCCTACCCGTGGTCGGCCACGCTGCCCGGCGCCCGCTGGGCGCACCTGGCCGGGCACGCCGG
This sequence comes from Streptomyces sp. NPDC003077, assembly GCF_040611095.1. Taxonomy (NCBI): domain Bacteria; kingdom Bacillati; phylum Actinomycetota; class Actinomycetes; order Kitasatosporales; family Streptomycetaceae; genus Streptomyces; species Streptomyces sp. NPDC003077. Next base: position 37,947 of record NZ_JBEXNM010000050.1, read on the forward strand.
GTACGTCTTCCCGGGCGGCACGACGTTGACGGCGCTCCGCGAGCGGCGCACCGGCGCGTGGCGGGATATCAACCAGGGCGGTTCGCCGGCCCCGATCGAACGCCGCTACCTGACCCTGCTCACCGGCCACGGCACCGATCCGGTCGCCGGTTCGTACGCGTACGTGCTGATGCCCGGGGCGAGCGCCGCCCGTACGGCGGCACGGGCGGCGGACACCCGCTGGCTGCGCGTCCTGGCCAACACCGCCGCGGTCCAGGCGGTGGCGGTGCCCTCGCTCGGCTTCGCCGGCGCCAATTTCTGGGAGGCGGGCACGGTCGGCGGCACCGCGGGGCCTCTCGCCGCCGGATCGCCCGACGGCGGATCACTCAATGCCGGATCGCCCGACGCCGGATCGCTCAATGCCGGATCGCTCGACGCCGGATCGCTCAGCGTCGACGGTCCCGCGAGCGTCATGGTGCGCGAGCGGGGTGACGGCACCGCCGTGGTGTGCGTCAGCGATCCGACGCGCTCCCGCACCGGTCTGCGGCTCACCTGGAGGCGCCCGGTGACCGCCGTCCTGGCCCGGCCCGCCACCCTCCTCACGGCGGCCACCGGCTCCCGGTTGTCCCTGACCTTCGGCGATCTCACCCGCACGGCGGGGGTGACCCAACGGGTCGTCGTACGGCTGGCTCAGGCGCACGGACCGGCCCGAGTACCTGCCGGTCCCTGACGCCGCGAGGCATTCCCAGGACGCGTACCGTCGGACGTACCGACCGCTGTACGAAAAGGCGTCCGCACACGCCCGGCGTACCACAAGGAGCAACCGCCATGACCGACGCGCCTCCGGGCCACGGCCCCGCCCTCACGTACGCCGAGGAAGGGGCCACCCGGCGCTCCCCGCTGCCGCCCGGTTACCACCACATCCATGAGGCGACGTGGATCGGGCACGGCCGGTCGGTGTTCGAGACCGCGGGCGAGGCGGTCACCGCCTTCCGGATGCACCGGGCGGCCGGGCTCCGGGTGAGCCCGGCCGGGGCGCGGGCGGTACCCGGCGCGGTGGTGGAGTGCGCGCTGGGCATCGGCCCGTTCCGCGTGACCGCGCCGTGCCGGGTGGTGTGGTCCGTGCACGAAGACGACCGCATCGGCTTCGCGTACGGGACGCTGCCGGGCCATCCGGAGTGCGGCGAGGAGTCGTTCGTGGTGACGCTGCGGGCGGACGGCTCGGTGTGGGTCACCGTCACGGCGTTCAGCCGACCGGGGCTCTGGTACACCCGGCTCGCCGGACCCGTGGGCCCGGCCTTCCAACGGGGCTACGCGCGCTACTACGGGAAGAGCCTGCGAAGGCTGGTGGGCGGCTGACTTGGTGGGCGGCTGATCCTGATGGTGCCGCCGGACGAGTGACCAGGTCGCCGAGCGTGACGACGGCTTTCACTCGCGCCCCGTCCCCACAGGGGCGCAGGCGCTCGCGCCGCGCCCGCACCGCCCGGCGCACGGCGTCGCCACCCGCCCGTCGTCCACGCGCACCGTGCACCCATCCGCCCGTGCACCCACCCGCCCGTCCGCCCGGACGAAGGAGGGCAACAACGCCCCCTCCCGGCCGTCCACCGGCCCCGCCACCCCACCGCGTGCCGCCCCAGCGGCGAAGTGCGCAGGTCGAACCCCCGGCCTATGGTGAGCCCAGGGTCGCTCGGCGGCTGAGATCCCCGCCGGCCGGCGACTCGCGACCGCTTCCGCCGCGCGGTTCCGGCACCCGGACGCGCGGTACGGGTGGCGACCCCGCCCCGGAAGCGGCCGACCCGCCTCTCCCGGGCCCGTACCGCCGGTCGCCCCCGGCAGCGCCCGCGACGGCGGGAACCACCGAACGGAGGGGCAGCGCGCCATGACGGAACGGGACGGCAGGCCGCCGGGCGGCGGCCACCCGAGCGGCCCCCGGCCGCCGGGTGAGCCACGCCCCGGGCAGCCCGCGCCCGGCACACCGCGCCCCGGCCGGTGGGACGGCGGCGCCCCTCGGCAGGGCGACCGCCCCTCCCCCGACCGTCCCCCGCACGGCCCCGAGCGCCGCCCCATCCCCCTTCAGGAGCGGCTGGTCCTCAACCGCATGGGCACCTTCGACTGGGACCTGGTCCGCGGCGTCATGGAGCTCGACGCCGGCGCGCTGGAGGTCTTCGACGTGACGGAGGACGAGTTCGACGGGTCACCGCTGTCCCTCTCCTCCCGGGTCGAGCCCGAGGACGGCCAGCGGCTGGACTCGGCGCTCTCCCGCGCGCTCCACGAGGAGTTGCCCACCTACGCGTCGTACTTCCTGGTCCACCGCCGGGACGGCTCCGCGCAGTGGTCGCACACCCAGGGCCGGGTGCTGCGGGACGAGCACGGCCGTCCGTACCGCGTCGTGGGCATCGTCCGGGAGGCGGCGGCCGAGCTGACCGACTCGCCGGTGCCGCGCGGGGTGCGCGAGGACCGGGAGCGGCGGACCGTGCTGGTGCAGCAGACGACCGCGGAGCTGTCCCGGGCGCTGTCCGTCGAGGACGTGACGCAGGTGCTGACCGGCATCGGCGGGGCCCGGCGGTTCGGTGCGGACGCGCTGATCCTGGGGCTGTCGGACCACCTGACCTTCCAGGTCATCGCCGCGACGGGGCTGCCCGCCGAGCCCCCGGACGAGGTGATGCGGGCCCCCATCGACCCCACGTACCCCCTGTCGGACGCCGTGCTGACGCGGCGCCCCTTCTTCGCCACCTCGCGGGACGAACTGCTCGACCGCTACCCGCGGCTGCGTCCGCACGCGAGCTGCCTGCCCGCGGGGGCCGCGGCCGTTCTGCCGCTGGTGGCGCAGGACCGGGTGGTGGGCGCGCTGGGCCTGTTCCACAACAAGCCGCGGGCGCCGTCGGTGGACAACCGCAACCTGGCGCTGGCGCTGGCGGGCGTGGTCGCGCAGTCGCTGCAACGGGCCATGCTCTTCGACCAGGAGCGCGAGTTCGCGCGGCAGCTCCAGGAGACGATGCTGCCGCGCCGGGTGGCCTCCGTGGCGGGCGGCCGGGTCGCGGTGCGCTACCACGCGGCGCGCACCGGCCGGGACATCGGCGGCGACTGGTACGACGTGATCCCGCTGCCGCAGGGCCGCATCGGCCTGGTCATCGGTGACGTGCAGGGCCACGACACCCACGCGGCGGCGGTGATGGGCCAGTTGCGCATCGCGCTGCGCGCGTACGCGACGGAGGGCCACACCCCGGAGACGGTGCTCGTCCGCGCCTCCCGCTTCCTGGCGGAGCTGGACACCGAGCGCTTCGCCACCTGCACCTACGTCCAGGCCGACCTGGAGTGCGGCGCGCTGTACGTGGCGCGGGCGGGCCACCTGGGGCCGATGATAAGCGACGGCGACGGGCGCTACGACTGGCCGGCCACCCGCGGCGGCCTGCCCCTGGGCCTGGCCTCCTCCTTCGGGCACGACCACTTCCCCGAGACACAGCTGTTCCTGGAGCCCGGTTCGACGCTGCTGCTGTGCACCGACGGCTTGGTGGAACGCCCCGGCGAGGACATCTCCGTCGGCATCAAGGCGCTGACCACCGCCGTCCAGAACGGCCCCGCGGACGTGGACGCGCTGGCCGACGAGCTGTCGGACGACCTGTGGGCGCGTTCCGGCTCGGACGACGACATGGCGCTGCTCCTGCTGCGCCGCTCGCCGTGCCCGGGCGAGAACGGCCAGCCCCGCCTGCGGCTGCGCGTCCACCAGGCCGACCCGGCGGGCGCGGCCGAGGTCCGTTCGGCACTGCGCCGGACGCTGGACCAGTGGCGGGCGGGCGAAGTGGCGTACGACATCGAGGTCGCGGCCACCGAACTGATCACCAACGCGCTGACCCACACCGAGAGCGGCGCGCTGGTGTGCATGGAGCTGATGGACTGCACGCCCCGCCGCATCCGGCTGGAGGTCGAGGACCGCTCCAGCGAACTCCCCCAGGTCCGCGCCCCGGGCGAGACCGCCACCTCCGGTCGCGGACTGCTCCTGGTGCAGGCGCTCTCGTCGGACTGGGGCGCGGAGCCGCGGGGCGCGGGCAAGGCGCTGTGGTGCGAGTTCGAGGTGCCGGACAACGGGGAGTGAGCGGGGGGCGCCTTATGGGCGGAGGGCGGGGGTGACGGCCCGGGGCTCACTTACGGGCGGGGCAGGCGCGGCGGCGGGCGTGACGGCCCGGGGCTCACCCGCCGCGACGAACGGCCGACGGCCCCGGCGCCTCCCCGAGCACCGCCGGCCGAGCACCGTCACGCTCCGTACCACACCGTCGTCACGTTGCAGAACTCCCGGATGCCGTGCGCGGACAGCTCGCGCCCGTAACCGGAGCGCTTGACGCCGCCGAACGGGAACGCCGGGTGGGAGGCCGTCATCCCGTTGAAGTAGACCCCGCCGGCCTCCAGGTCGCGCACCAGGCGCCCCTGCTCGGCCGTGTCCTGGGTCCAGGCGTTGGAACTGAGCCCGAAGGTGGTGTCGTTGGCGACCTCGATCGCCTCGTCCAGGTCCGCCACCCGGTAGACGGCGGCCACGGGGCCGAACGCCTCCTCGTGGTGGATGCGCATGTCCCGGGTGACGTCGGTCAGGACGGTGGGCTCGTAGAACCAGCCGGCTTTGAGGTCCGGTGGCCGCTGTCCGCCGCAGCGGGCCGTGGCGCCCCGGCGGACCGCGTCGTCGACCAGTTCCTCCAGGTCCGCGCGGCCCTGCTCACTGGCCAGCGGGCCGACGTCGGTGTCGCCGTGCATCGGGTCGCCCACCCGCAGCGCCGCCATCCGCTCGGTGAACCGCTCGGTGAAGGCGTCGTAGACGTCCGTGTGGACGATGAACCGTTTGGCGGCGATGCAGGACTGGCCGTTGTTCTGGACGCGCGCCGTGACGGCGGTGGACGCGGCCCGGTCGACGTCGGCCGAGGGCAGGACGAGGTAGGGGTCGCTGCCGCCCAGCTCCAGCACCGTCTTCTTGATCTCGTCCCCGGCGACGGCGGCGACCGAGCGCCCCGCGCCCTCGCTGCCGGTCAGCGTGGCCGCCGCCACCCGGCGGTCGCGCAGGATGTCCTCGATGGCGCTGGACCCCACCAGCAGGGTCTGGAAACAGCCCTCCGGATAGCCCGCCCGGTGGAACAGCCCCTCCAGGTAGAGGGCCGTCTGCGGCACGTTCGACGCGTGCTTGAGCAGGCCGACGTTCCCCGCCATCAGGGCGGGCGCGGCGAACCGCATCACCTGCCACAGCGGGAAGTTCCACGGCATCACCGCGAGGACCGGGCCCAGCGGCCGGTAGCGCACGTAGGCCCGTTCGGCGCCGGAGTCCTTGACGTCCTTGGGGTCGGGGTGCTCGTCGGCCAGCAGGTCCGCGGCGTGCTCCGCGTACCAGCGCATGGCCTTGACGCACTTGGCGGCCTCGGCGACGGCCGCGCCCAGCGGCTTGCCCATCTCGGTGGTCATGGTGCGGGCGATGTCGTCCTGGTCGGCCTCCAGCAGGTCCGCGGCCCGGCGCAGCAGTTCGTTGCGCTGGGCGAAGGACGTGCCGCGGTAGGCGCGGAACGCCTCCTCGGCCCGGGCCAGGCGGTCTTCGATCTTCCCCGCGTCGTACGCGTCGAAGGTCTTGAGCGTCTCGCCGGTGGCCGGGTTGACCGTGGCGATGGCCATGGGAGCACCTCCTGAGGGAAGCGGGTGGCCGGGCCGGTTGCCCGGTGGCTTTCAGGGTGACGGGAGAACGGGCGGCGCGTCTTTAGGGGCGCGGGCAGGTGGACGCGTCCATATGGGGCGCGTCCTGGTGGGCGCGTCCATAGGGAGCGCCCATAGGGAGCGCGTCCTTTGCCGGCGTCCTTGGTGCCGGTGCCTTACGTGGGCGGGTGCCTCGCGTCAGCGGGTGTCTTACGTGCGCGGGTGCCTTACGTCAGCGGCCCCGGTGCCGGGGAGGGATCGGGGATCGGGTCCGGGTTGGGTGTCGGCGGGCGCGGCACCGGGGGCGGCGGCACGGGATCGGGCGGGCCGGGCATCGGCCCGGGCGCCGGGCCCGGCTCCGGGCCTCCGGGACCCGGCGGCGGGGTGGGCGCGGGCGGCACGGGCGGGGCCGGTTCGCGGTGCCGGGCGGGTGCCGAGGGGGCGGGCCGCACGTCCTCGCGGGGCGGGATCGGGGCGCGGGGCGGGCCCGGTTCGGGGGCCGGGACGGGCGTGCGGACGGGGGCCTGGCCGGGGCCCGGGGCGGGCGTGCGGGCCGGGACCGGCTCCGGGGCCGGGCCGGGCGTGCGGGTCGGGCGCGAACGGTGTTCCACGGCGGCAACCTCCGGAACGTGACGAGGGATGAACGGCTCCTGCCCCCGTACCCGGGTTTCGCCGCTCTATCGCACCGGCGTGCGAAAGATATCCGTGAGCTGGTGCCTCCCGGCGCCGCGCCCGTGTGTCCACCCGGAGCCGGTGCGGCGGGGCCCGGCGGCGTCCGGCTCACCCCGCCCGGCGCCCGGCTCACCCAGCCCGTCGTTCGGCGCGGCACACCCGCATAACCGCTCGTACGGTGGAGAGGCGATCCACGATCGCCGAACGCCGCTGCCGTACGGAGGCCCCATGGACTCCCCCCAGCCACTCACCGAGAGCGACCTGCACCAGCTCGACGCGCACTGGCGGGCCCTGAACTACCTCGCCGCCGGGCAGATCTACCTCACCGGGAACCCGCTGCTCACCGAGGAGCTGCGCCCCGAGCACATCAAGCCCAGGCTGCTGGGCCACTGGGGCACCTGTCCGGGGCTCAACCTCGTCTACACGCACGTCAACCGGCTGATCAGCGAGCGCGGCCAGGACGCGGTGTGCGTGTGGGGGCCCGGGCACGGGGGGCCGTCCGTCTTCGCCGGGGCCTGGCTGGAGGGCACCTACGGGGAGCTGGACCCGGATCTGGGGCGGGACGCCGCCGGGATGGCCCGGCTGTTCCGGCAGTTCTCGTTCCCCGGCGGAGTGCCCAGCCACGCCGCGCCCGACGCGCCCGGCTCCTTCCACGAGGGCGGCGAGCTGGGGTACGCGCTCGGGCACGCGTACGGGGCGTCGCTGGACAACCCGGACCTGCTGGTGGTCTGCGTGATCGGGGACGGCGAGGCGGAGACGGGGCCGCTGGCGGCCTCCTGGCATGCCAACAAGTTCCAGGACCCGGTGCACGACGGCGCCGTCCTGCCCGTCCTGCACCTGAACGGCTACAAGATCGCCAACCCCACGGTGCTCGCCCGGCTTCCGGAGGACGAACTCGACGCGCTGCTGCGCGGCTACGGCCACGAGCCCCTGTACGTCGGCGGCGACGACCCGGCGGCGGTGCACCGGGCGCTGGCCGCCGCGATGGACACCGCCCTGGACCGGATCCACGCGATCCAGCGCGCCGCGCGCGAGGGCGGCGAGCGGACCCGCCCCCGCTGGCCCCTGATCGTGCTTCGCACGCCCAAGGGCTGGACCGGACCGTCCGAGGTGGACGGCAAGCCCGTCGAGAACACCTGGCGCGCCCACCAGGTCCCGCTGTCCGGGGTGCGGGAGAACGAGGCGCACCGGCAGCAACTGGAGGCCTGGCTGCGCTCGTACGCCCCGCAGGAACTCTTCGACAGGGCGGGGCGCCCGCGACCGGACGTCCTGGCCTTCGTCCCCGAGGGCGACCGGCGGCTCGGCTCCTCACCGCACGCCAACGGCGGGCGGCTGGCCCGCACGCTGCCGCTGCCCGAGCCGGAGCGGTACGCCGTCCCCGTCGACCGGCCGGGCGCGCGCTCCCACGAGCCGACCCGGATCCTCGGCGGCCTGCTGCGCGACCTGATGGAACGCACCGCCGACCGCCGCGACTTCCGCCTCTTCGGCCCGGACGAGACCGCGTCCAACCGGCTCCAGGACGTGTACGACGCCACCGGCAAGGCGTGGCAGGCGGACGTGCTGCCGACCGACGAGCACCTGGCGCGGGACGGACGCGTGATGGAGGTCCTCTCCGAGCACCTGTGCCAGGGTTGGCTGGAGGGCTACCTGCTCACCGGGCGGCACGGCCTCTTCTCGTCCTACGAGGCGTTCGCTCACATCGTCGCGAGCATGGTCAGCCAGCACGTCAAGTGGATCCGGACGGCCCGCGAGATCCCCTGGCGGGCCCCCGTTCCGGCGCTGAACTACCTGCTGACCTCGCACGTCTGGCGGCAGGACCACAACGGCTTCTCGCACCAGGACCCCGGCTTCGTCGACCACATCCTGAACAAGAGCCCGCACGAGGTGCGGGTCTACCTCCCGCCGGACACCAACACCCTGCTCGCCGTCGCCGACCACGTGCTGCGCACCCGCGACGTGGTCAACGTCGTCGTGGCCGGCAAGCAGCCCTGCTTCGACTGGCTGGACATCGAACAGGCGCGGGCCCACCGCGCGCGGGGCGCCGGTGTCTGGGAGTGGGCCGGCACCGAGCGGCCCGGGCAGGGGCCCGACGTGGTGCTCGCCTGCGCCGGCGACGTTCCGACGCAGGAGGTGCTGGCCGCCGCGTCGCTGCTCCGGACGCACCTGCCCGACCTGGCCGTACGGGTCGTCAACGTCGTCGACATGACGCGGCTGCTGCCCCACGAGGAGCACCCGCACGGCCTGACGGAGCGGGAGTTCGACGCGCTGCTGCCACCGGACACGCCGGTGATCTTCGCGTACCACGGCTACCCGTGGCTGATCCACCGCCTGGCGTACCGGCGGGCCGTGCACCCGAACCTGCACGTCCGCGGCTACAAGGAGATGGGGACGACGACCACGCCCTTCGACATGGTCGTCCGCAACGACCTGGACCGCTACCGGCTGGTCATGGACGTCATCGACCGCGTCCCGGGCCTGTCCGTCCGGGCCGCCGGCGTGCGCCAGGCGATGGCGGACGTCCGCTACCGCCACCACGGCTGGATCCGCGCGCACGGCACGGATCTGCCGGAGGTGGCGGAGTGGCGCTGGCCGGGGTGACAGGGCCGGACGGGGGCGGGGCTCCGGCCCGGATTGGCCGCGGAGCGCGGTGAGGGTCCCGGCGGGGCGGGGCGACGGGTCCCGGGGGAGGGACCGGCCTTGGGCACCGCAGGCGCGGTGAAGGGCCGCCCGTCGTCCGCTCAGTGCCTCAGGGCTTGGGGTCGCGGGCGTCGTAGCGCAGGAAATCGCGGCGGCCGAGGCCGAGCAGCGCCACCACCAGGACACAGGCGAGACCGCCGCCGACGATCGCCACGGCCGGCGAGGCGAGGTCGGCCGCCGAACCGGCCAGGAAGTCCCCCAGCCGCGGCCCGCCCGCGACCACGACGATGAACACGCCCTGCAGTCGGCCGCGCATCTGATCGGGCGTGGCGGCCTGGAGCATGGTGCTGCGAAACACCATGGAGATGGTGTCCGCGCACCCCGCCACGGCCAGGAAGAACAGCCCCAGCCACAGGTGCCGGGCGAGCCCGAAGGCGGCGATGGCGGCGCCCCAGGCGGCGACGGACAGCATGATGGCCAGCCCGTGCCGGCGGATGCCGCCCAGCCAGCCGGAGAACAGCCCGCCCAGCACCGCGCCGAGCGCCGGGGCCGCGACGAGCAGGCCGACCGTCTTGGCGTCGCCCCCGAACCACAGGGCCGCCACCGCCGGGAACAGGGCGCGCGGCTGGGCCAGCACCATGGCCGCCATGTCGGAGAAGAAGGTCATCCGCAGGTTGGGACGGGTGGCCAGGAAGCGCAGGCCGTCCAGGACGGAGGCGCGGCGCCGCGGCCCGTCACCGTCGTGCTCGGGGCGCATGGCGGGCAGCCGCCACATGGCGTAGAGGGAGCCGGTGAAGGCGGCGACGTCGATCAGGTACGCCGCCTGGTACCCCCACAGCCCGACGATGACCCCGCCCAGCATCGGACCGCCCATCAACCCGAGGTTGCTGGTCAGGGAGTTGAGCGCGTTGGCCGCGGGGAGCTGCTCCGGGGGCAGCAGGCGCGGGATCATCGAACTCCGGGCCGGGGAGTTCATGGCGAAGCAGACCGCCTGGAGCGCGACGACCGTATACAGCAGCCAGACCTGCCGGAAGCCGAGCAGCGCCGCGCCGGCGAGGACGACGGACATCAGGGTGGCACCGCCCGCGCTCACCAGACCGAGCTTGCGGCGGTCCACGGTGTCCGCGATGGCACCGCCGTACAGCCCGAAGACGATCAGCGGGACGAGCGAGCACAGGCCGACGAGTCCGACCGAGAAGGTGGACCCGGTGATCGCGTAGACCTGCAGGGACACCGCCAGGGCGGTCATCTGCTGGCCCATCCAGGAGACGGTGTTGCCGAACCACAGACGCCGGTAGTCGGGGGAGGTCCGCAGCGGCGTGATGTCGGCGAATATTCGGGATCGGAGTGGTGGGCGGGGTTGATCAGTCACGGTTGGAGGCACGCGGCAGTGTAAAGCACGTCCAGCGCAAACGGTCCTTACGGATAAGGGCCGGGGGGCGGCAAAATCAAGCCCGTCCGGCGATTGAGGACAACGCCCCCGGCGTTCACCGGCACCCAAGAATCACCCGCCACCCGCCACCGCGCCACCGGCGACGACCGACGGTCCGGCAGGCGGCGGACCGGCCGACGGACCAGCAGGCAGGGGGACCGGCGGGCGCGACCTGCCCGAACCCTCAGTCCTCCCCGAGGCCGTACACCCGGCGCGCATTGCCGGCCGCGATCAGCGCGCCGACACGCCCGGCATCCGCGGCCGACCAGGCTCCGGAGCGGACCCAGCCGCTCAGCACCCCGCCCAGCGCCGTACGGAAGAGCGCGGCGCCGATGACGTACCGCTCGGGGAGGCCGTGCGCGTCGGTGGAGAACAGGAGCTTGCCGAACGGGGCCAGCTCCAGGAACTCGGCGAGCACCTCCTCGGCCCGCGGGCCCGTGTGGGAGACGGCCAGGCCGACGTCCGCGTAGGCGTGCGGGAAGACGCTCGCCAGGTAGGCGGCGTGGCGGTGGTACGGGTAGCCGTGCAGCAGGATCACGTCCGTGCCGGTGTCGGCCGTGGCCCGCAGGAAGTCCGTCACCAGCGCGGGGTCGGCCTGGTGCAGCCGCAGGTCCGGGTCGCCGAAGCCGGTGTGGAGTTGCAGGGGGCGGCCGGTGGCGACCGCGAGCCACAGCAGGTGGCGCAGCAGCACCGGGTCGGTCAGGCGCCGCCCGCCGGAGGCGAGCCACCGCGCGGCGGCGGCCGTGACCTCGCCCCGGTCCGGGGGATCGGGCGCCAGGGCCAGCCCGTGCCGGTAGGCGGCGACCGACTTGAATCCGGCGGCGCTCCCGGCCGCCTCCCGCACGGCCTCGGCGATCCTCGCCGTCCACACCTCGGCGGCCTCCCCTGACGCGCCCGGTCGCGAAACGGCCTTCCCCGACGCCCCGTGTCGCGAAACGGCGTCCCTTGGCGTGCCCGGTCGCGAAACGGCCTCCTCTGACGCCCCCTGTCGCGAAACGGCCTCCCTTGGCGCGCCCCGGACCGGCCACGCTCCTCCCGTCCCCTCCCCGGCCACCGGCCCGGGCGCGCCCGGCACGACCTCGCCGCTCGGCACCCTCCGCGCTTCCCGCGACGCGCCCCGGCCCGACCGCGTCCCTCCCGCGCCTTCCCCGGACGCGCCCGGTCCGGCTTCCGCCGGGCTCGCGCCGCCCGCTCCCCTCATGACCTCGGCGGCCAGCCGCTCGGCCAGCCGCTCCAGCCGGACGATCTCCAGGCCGCTGCCGCCGCCGGCGTCGGCCGTCTCGCGAGGGCCGGTGAGGACCCCGGGGAGCCCGGTGTCGACGAGGTAGGTGCCGATACCGGTGGCCCGGAGCAGCCGCCGCCTGGTCTCCGGCTCACCCAGTTCGCGGCGGCGGGCGAGGTAGTCCTCGGGTGGGCAGTGCGCGGGCAGGCCGAGCAGCGGAGGACACCAGCGGCGCACCGCGAAACCGGCCTGGGTGTCGAAGTACGTCGTCCCCCTCGCGGCCGGGCGGTCGGACTCCGACAGCAGCGCCTCGAAACCGGCGGGTCCCGGCGCCTCCCGCAGCACCCCGTGGCAGTGGTGATCCACCAGCGGCGGCAGCTCCGGGCCCAGGGCGCCCCACGCCGCCGAGCCCTCCATCGCGCGATCGGCCGTCCCCGGCATCAGTACCTCCAGCGCGTGGCGGCGGCGATCTCCCCGGCCGCGCTCCCGGCGAACCGCGCCGCCTCGGCCCTGCGGACCGCGAGGACCGCCCCGAGCAGCACCTCCCCCAGCGCCTCGGCGAGCGGCGCCGACTTCTCCAGGTGCTCGACGGCCTCGGGGAGGGAGGCCGGGAGCCGGACGATGCCGCGCCGCGCGCGTTCGCGCACGCCCCACAGGCCGGGGTCGCCGGTGACGGGCGGCGGCAGCGCGGCTCCCGCCGCCATGCCGTGCAGTCCGGCGGCGATGACCGCGCCGACAGCCAGGTACGGATTGGCGGCGGCGTCGAAGCTCTTGACCTCGGCGTGGCCGCCCTCCGGGTCGTCGGGGTCGCCGGTGACCAGGCGCAGCGCGGCCTCGCGGTTCTCCACGCCCCAGCACTGGTAGGCACCGGCCCACCGGGAGGGGGCCAGCCGCAGGTAGCTCGCGGGTGAGGGGCAGCCGATGGCGAGCAGCGCGGGCAGGGCGTGCAGCACACCGCCCAGGAACCGTACGGCGTCCGGAGCCAGCCCCCACTGCGCCCCGGCCTCGCGGTGCAGGCTGTCGTCCGAACGCCACAGGCTGAGGTGCAGGTGGCAGCCGTTGCCGACTTCGCCCGCCACGACGGAGGGCGCGAACGAGGCCCGCAGCCCGTGGCGGACGGACACCGCCCGGACGGTCTCGCGGACCAGGACCACCTCGTCGGCGGCCCGCACCGGGTCGGCGGGAGCGGTGGACACCTCGAACTGTCCCGCCGCGTACTCCGGGTGCAGTTGGAGCACGTCGATGCCCTGGAGCGCCAGCGCCTCGGCGATGTCCCGCAGGTAGTCGGAGAGTTCGACGACGCGGGTCATGCCGTACGCCGGTCCGGCACACGGGTACTCCAGCGCGTCCGCCCCCTCCGCCGGACCGGCCGGATCCGTCCCGGCCGACGCCGTGGTGTTTGCGGGGGCCGGGGCGCGCGTCACCACCCACTCGGTCTCGAACCCCATGCGCAGCCGCAGCCCGGCCGCCTCGGCCCGGTCCGTCATCCGGCGCGCGAACTGGCGCTGGCAGGCCGGGTGCGGGGCGCCGAGCTGCTCGTAGCGGTCCACCGGGGCCCAGGCCCACCCGGGCTGCGCCGCGAGAACGGTGATCCGGTCGAGGTCGGGGAACAGCCGCAGGTCACCGTCCGGACCGCCGAGGTGTGCGGAGGGTGCGGTGGCGTCCTCGGACGTGTAGGCGTCGAAGACCGGGGACATGCCGACGCCGCGCCGCACGGCCTGCGGCAGCCGCCGCACCGGAACGGCCTTGACCCGGGTGATGCCCGCGTTGTCCACCCAGGTCAGAGCCACGGTCCGCACCCCTTCGGCATCCAGCCGAGCCGCCACCTGCCGCGCCTCGGCCCACTGCTCCGGGTCCCTTGTTCCCATCGTGCCCGTCCTCACATCGCCGCTGTCCGACCACTCCCTGACGATCCGTCAGCCGCTCGCGCCCCGCCCGCCCGCGGCGCACCGCCGACCGGTCACGGACCGTCGAACTCGCACCCTACGCATTCTCCTCCGGGGCGCCCTTCCACACCCGGGGCCCGTCACCCCGATGCCAACGGCGATCCACCGGACGTGACGGTGCCTCCGAACCTTCTCCGGCGTCGAGCGGAGGAAGCCGAGGAATCAGGCCGAGAGAAGGAAGCGCAGAGGAAGGGAGCACAGAGGGCCGAAGAGGAAGAGAGAGCGGAGGACGAAGAGAACGCCGAGGCAGAAGTCATGACGCACACGATGCCTGTTCACCCGTCCGCCGCCCTCCGGGAACACCCTGACTTCCTCCCGGATGCGACCCTGAAGGAACCCCGACACCGTGGAACCGGCCGAAGGTGACGGGAGATCAACGGCACCGGAAGACCGAAAGCGACTGGAACCGACCGAAGGCGAGAAAAACATGGCTCCCCTGGGACACCGCATCGACATCGAGCAGGGCTCGGAGCACGTCCGCGTGGTGCGCGACGGACAGGTCGTCGCCGACAGCCGCCGCCCGTTGCTCCTCCGCGAGACCGGGCTGCCGGTCCGCTACTACCTCCCGCCCGAGGACGTCCGCACCGACCTGCTCACTCCTTCCGACACGCACACCCACTGCCCCTTCAAAGGCACGGCGTCCTACTGGTCGCTTCCCCACGGCACGGACGACGTCTGGGCCTACCCCGAACCGAAGCCCAACGTCGCCGCGATCAAGGACCACTTCTGCTTCTACGAGGTCGAGATCGCGAGCGACGACCAGGAGCACTGAGGGGGACCAGGAGGACTGAGGAGGCCGGTCGCACCGCGAACCCGGCGCGACCGGAGGGGAGAAGCCCAAGCCCCAATCCAACGCGACCGGAAGAGCGAAGCCCGAGCCCCCAACCCAGCCCGACCGAAGGGCAGGAGACCGACCCGATCACCCGACTCCGTCCGGGCGAGGGGCAATCGGCCCACGAGCCCGGACGTGACGCGCATGGATAAGCCCAGGTCCCCCAGGTCGCCCACACCAGGAAGGAAAGTTTCCTAACAATTTTCCGCTCGTCCATTGACGCGTACATGGCCGCTCGTCACGATGCCTGGGACGGCATCCCCAGCCGACCCAGGAGACGGACATGACGCTCTTCCCCCGCGCCAAAAGACCGCTCGCCACTTCCGGCCCCGCCCCCGACCACGAAGGCCGACGCGCCACCGGCACACACCGCAAGGGCCTGCGCAACCCCCGCGTCGGCCTCCCGGCCGCCGGCTGCGCGGCGCTCGCCCTGATCGGCGGCGCCCTGCTGTGGTCGCCCGCTGACCGGGCGGACGCCGCGCCCACGGCCCGCGCCGCCGGGTTCACGGTGGTGGCCGCCGGGGACATCGCCGAGCAGTGCACCGCGAGCAGCAGTTCCTGCGCGCACCCCAAGACGGCCGCCCTGGTCCAGAAGATCAACCCGAGCTTCGTCCTGACCATGGGCGACAACCAGTACGACGACGCGCGCCTGAAGGACTTCCAGAAGTACTACGACAAGACCTGGGGCGCCTTCAAAGCCAAGACCCGCCCGATCCCCGGCAACCACGAGACCTACGACCCGGCCGGTTCGCTGGCGGGCTACAAGGCGTACTTCGGGGCCATCGCCTACCCGAAGGGCACCAGCTACTACAGCTTCGACAAGGACAACTGGCACTTCATCGCCCTGGACTCCAACAGCTTCGACAAGCGGGCGCAGATCGACTGGCTCAAGGCCGACCTCGCCGCCACCACCAAGAAGTGCGTGGCCGCCTACTGGCACCACCCGCTGTACTCCTCCGGCGAGCACGGCAACAATCCGGTCGGCCGCCCCGTGTGGAAACTCCTGCAAGAGGCCAAAGCCGAACTCGTCCTCAACGGGCACGACCACCACTACGAGCGGTTCGCCCCGCAGGACGCGGACGGCAACACCGACGAGAACGGCCTGGTCGAACTGCTCGGCGGAATGGGCGGCGCCAGCCCGTACAAGATCGAGGAGGTGCAGCCCAACAGCCAGAAGCGGATCACCAAGACCTACGGCGTGGTCAAGCTGAACTTCACCGACAACGGCTTCTCCTGGGACCTCGTCGGCACGGACGGTTCGACGAAGGACACCAGCCCGTCCTACCAGTGCCGCTGAGCGGGCCGGATCACCAAGGATGTATCTCGCGACCACGGACGCCACCCGCGCGACACGCCAGTTGTCGCGCGGGCGCGTCACCGGACCGGTGCTCGCCCTGGGCACCGTCAGCCTCGTCACGGACATCTCCTCGGAGATGGTCACGGCGGTGCTGCCCCTGTACTTCGTCCTCCATCTCGGCCTGAGCCCGCTCCAGTTCGGCTTCCTGGACGGTCTCTACAACGGCGTCACGGCGCTCGTGCGCCTCCTGGGCGGGCACGCCGCCGACCGCGGCAACCGGCACAAGCTCGTCGCGGGCTCCGGTTACGCGCTGTCCGCCCTCTCCCGGCTGGGCCTCCTGCTCGCCGGTGGCGGAACGCTGGGCATCGGCGCCGCGCTGGCCGCCGACCGGATCGGCAAGGGCGTGCGTACCGCCCCGCGCGACGCGCTGATCACGCTCAGCAGTCCGCCGGACGCGCTGGGCCGGGCGTTCGGCGTCCACCGCGCCATGGACACCACGGGCGCCTTCCTCGGGCCGCTCGCCGCGTTCGCGCTGCTGTGGCTCACCGCCGACGCGTACGACGCCGTCTTCGTCGTCAGCTTCTGCGTCGGGCTCGTGGGCGTCCTGCTGCTGATCGCCTTCGTCCCCGGGCGCGACGCGCTGCCGCCGCTCCCGGCCGCGCCCGCCGCGCCCCGCGCCGGGCTGCTGGCACCACTGCGCGACCCCGCCTTCCGCCGGGTGCTGGGCGCGGCGGCGCTGCTGGGCGCGGCCACCATCGGGGACGCGTTCCTGTACCTGATGCTCCAGCGGCGGCTGGACTTCGCGGTGAGCTGGTTCCCGCTGCTTCCCTTGGGGGCCGCAGGGGTGTACCTGCTGCTGGCGGTGCCCGCCGGGCGGCTGGGTGACCGGATCGGCCGCCGCGTGCCCTTCCTGGCGGGCCACGCGGCGCTCCTCGGCGCGTACGTCCTGCTGCTGGTCACCGGCAACGGCCTCGTGCTGCTGGCCGGCGTCCTGCTGCTGCTCGGCGTCTTCTACGCGGCCACGGACGGCGTGCTGATGGCGCTCGCCGGGCCCCTGCTGCCGGCCGCCCGGCGGGCGAGCGGGCTGGCGCTGCTGCAAACCGGTCAGGCCCTGGCCCGCCTGCTGGCCGCCGCCGGGTTCGGCGCGGCCTGGACGCTGTGGGGCGTCGGTCCCGCGCTCGGCGCCGCAGCCGGGGCGCTGACAGTGGCCCTGATCTGCGCGACCGTCCTGCTCCCTGGCCCGCGAAAACGCGCGGGAGGACATCCGGGAAGACGCCCGGAACGCCCCTCGGAAACCTCCTCGGAAAGGCAAGGGTGACCCGGATGCGTACGAAACAGCCATCCGCCACCAGGAAGACGGGCACGAAACAGCCATCCACCATCAGAGAGACCGGCACGAAACAGCCATCCACCACCAGCGACACCAGCACAAAACAGCCACCCACCACCAGCAACACCGGCACAAAACAGCCACCCACCACCAGCAACACCGGCACAAAACAGCCACCCACCACCAGCGAAACGACGCTCGTGCAACAGGACGCCACCCCACCCAAGAAGGCGTTCCCCGCATCCCTCTCCCCACGGATGCGGATCCTCGCGATCGCGGTCGCCACCACCGTGCTCACCACCGTCGCCGTGGTCTACACCGTCGGCGCCGCCCGGCGCGCCGAACCGGCCGATCCGCCCTCCGCGTTCGGCCTGGAACACGGTCGGCTCTACTTCCGCAGCACCCAGGAGGGGCACGGCCGCGTGGCCCACCTGCCCGCCGCGGCGAGCGGGCAGCGCCGCACCACGGGCGGCCCCGCCTGCGAGCGGTTCTACGCGGCGGGCGGCACCGGCCTGTGCCTCCAGCGCCGCCCCGGCATCCCCCCGACCGCGTACGCCGTCGTCCTGGACGAGCGGCTGCGGCCCACCCGCCGGATCGCGCTGACCGGCATACCCAACCGGGCCCGCGTCTCGGCCTCCGGACGGATGCTCTCCTGGACGATGTTCGCCACCGGCGACTCGTACGCCGGGTCCTCCTTCTCCACCCGCACGTCCATCCTGGACACCCGCACCGGCTACCTCATCAAGAACATGGAGGAGATCCCCCTCACCCTCGACGGCCGCCGGTACCACTCCCCCGACGTCAACTACTGGGGCGTCACCTTCGCCCGGGACGACAACCGCTTCTACGCCACCGTCTCCACGAAGGGGAAGACCTACCTCGTCGAGGGCGACATGCGGACCTGGTCGGCCCGCGTCCTGCGGGAGAACGTCGAGTGCCCCTCCCTCTCCCCCGACAACACCCGCATCGCCTTCAAGAAGCGCGTCCGGGAAGGCACCCGCGACCCGTGGCGGCTGTACGTGCTGGATCTGCGCACCCTGCGAGAACGGCCACTGGCCGAGCGGCGCAGCGTCGACGACCAGGCGGCCTGGCTGGACGACCACACCCTCGCCTACGCCCTTCCCGGCGACGACGGCCGCGCCAGCGACATCTGGACCGTCCCCGCCGACGGCGGCGGCGCCCCCGCCCTCCGCGTACCGGGCGGCTCGTCACCGGCACCGGTGCGGTGAGGGACGAGCCGCACCACCCCGGCACCGGCCCGCACGAGCGGCACCGGCAACGGCTCCGCCTCACCCCCACGTGTCGCACAATCAGGACATGAACGACGCGACGCAGCCCATCGACCCGTCCCCGGACCGGCCCACCGGGAACCCCGCCGCCGGCCGGCGCGGCGAGCGGGACCGCGACCCGCAGGGCCGGGCCCGCAACGCCCGGCCGCGCGACGGTCTGGGCCGTCCGCTGCCGTACGGCTCGCCGGGCGTCGCCCGGCAGCCCGAAGGCGTACCGCGCACCCCCGCGGAGGCGCTCGCCGAGGCGCAGCGGCTGCTGGACGCGGGGATGCCCTTCCACGCCCACGAGGTGCTGGAGGACGCCTGGAAGGCGGCCCCCGGCCCGGAGCGGCACCTGTGGCGGGGCCTCGCCCAGCTCGCCGTGGGCCTGACGCACGCGGCCCGGGGCAACGCGACCGGCGGCGCGTCCCTGCTGCTGCGGGGTGCGGACGCGATCACTCCGTACGAGGACGCGCCTCCGCACGGCATCGACGTCCCCGGCCTGTCCCGCTGGGCCCGCACGCTGGCCGGGCGGCTCGCGGACCCGGCGCGCCGCCCGCCGGACCCGGTACCGGCCGCCGAATCCGCCCCGCGTCTGCGGCGGCAGGCGGTCTCCCAGCGCCACGAGGACTCCTGACGGCCCGCACACGGGCCTCCCGCACGGCCCCTCAGCTGCTCCCCGACCCCCCGTCCTCCTCCACGCGCCGCTGCCCCCGTACGTGCATCCGCCACGCCAGGACGGCGCCCGCCGTCAGCGCCCCGGCGACGGCGACGCTCGCCCACACGCTCGCGGCCGACCGGTGCGGCTCCGCGTGCCGGACCTCGGCCGCGACCGGCCGCGCCGCGACACGCGGTCGCTGATCGTCATGGGCGCGCGGCACGCCGGTCACCCGCTTGAGGTTGAGGGTGCCGATCGGCCGGGCCGCCGCCCCCGTGGCCCCGAATCCCCAGTCGAGCAGGGAACGCGCCTCCTGGTAGACGGCGTTGGGAGCACCGCTCTGCGGATTCATGACGGTCACCAGGAGGGTCCGCCCACCACGCCGGGCGGCGGCGACGAGCGTCTGGCCCGCGTCGCTGGTGTAACCGTTCTTGACCCCGATGACCCCGGGGTAGGGGTCCAGGCCGGGGGCTCCCAGAAGCAGCCGGTTGGTGTTCTGGATCTCGTAGGACGAGCGTCCGCCCCCGCTGGGGAACCTGGCCGTCCTGGTGGAGCAGTAGTCCGCGAAGTCGGCGTACGCCAGCCCCGCGCGGGCGAACACGCTCAGGTCGTAGGCCGAGGACACCTGGCCCGGCGCGTCGTACCCGTCCGGTGAGGCCACATGGGTGTCCCGGGCCCCGAGTTGCCTGGCCTTGGCCTGCATTTCCTTGGCTGTGGCGGACCAGCCGCCGTTCATCGAGGCCAGCACCCGCACCGCGTCGTTGCCGGAACTGAGGAAGACACCGCGCCACAGGTCCGCGACCGTGTACCGCTTCCCTTCCTCCACCCCGACCAGGCTGCTGCCCGCCCCGATGCCCGCCAGTTCCTCCGGACGCACCCGATGCACGGCGTTCCGGCGGAACTTGGGCAGGACGGTGACCGCGAACAGCGTCTTGAGCGTGCTCGCCGGCGCGAGCGGCCGGTGCATGTCCTTGGCCGCCAGCACGTCCCCCGTCCGCAGGTCCGTGACGACCCAGGACCGCGCGGACAGCCCACCCGGCAACCCGGCCGCCTCCCCCACCACCGCCGCACGCCGCCCTCTCCCCGCCGCCCCCTGGGCATGCGCCGCACCCGGTATGGACGTGACGGACACCATCGCCACGGCGACCGCGGCACCGGCCGCCGACGCGGCGGCCACTCGGGGCAGCACGGCGCTCGCCCGGGGCAGCGCCATCCGCGCCCACCGCAGGGGCCGCGCGGCATCCTTCACGGACGACGGGGCCGCCCCGGACGAGGTGGACTTCCTGGACCAGAGGGGGACATGAGCCATGCCCTCACGCTAGGAACGCCCGCGTCCGCCCGCAGTCGGGCCTACACCGGACGGTCGACGCGACGTGGCGAACGGGGCATGGCGACCGGCGCACCCGGTGGTGACGGGCGGCGCCACCGGCGGAGGGGCACCCACCCCGACCCGCCCGGGAGCCACCGCTCCACCCGCCTGGGGGAAACGCCTCACCCGCACCCGGACAAAAGAAGGACCCGCCCGGTGCGACGGGGGATGCACACCGGGCGGGCTCACGACCCTTTCTACCGCACCTGCGAACGGATATGCCTCAAAAGTTTGTTCGCACCCGAGAGGCCACGCGCCGTACGACGAGATCAAGCCATCCCTCCACCCGCCACCGGACCTCTCTCATCCGCCCCCTGCCGCCACACCGTCCACGCCCCGACGGGCCCACCGACCGCCCCGTACCGGCGGTCCGCCGCCCGGCACCACGGCACTCCCGGGCCTCCGCCCCGCGCACCGCACACACGGCCCCGCCAGGCCCTTTCCCCGGCGCTCCAGCCGCTGGGCCGCCACCCCGGGCCCCTCCTGTCCGGCCGGACGAAGCAACCATCCGCACCGGCCCGACACCTCCGCCCCCGTCCTTCACCCTCGCCGTACACTCCGCCCACCGGCCTCGCCCGGTGACACCTCACCTCGGGGTGACACTGGGTGACGTTCCCTCCGCACCACGAGATCGGCCGAATTTCCCCGCATCCAAAAGACGATCAGGTAATCGCGTCCGCGACAGGCCCCGCACGACGGATTCGCCCCGGCCCTGGCCCCTGCCGACGACCCCACCCGGCCGCCCGGGCCCTCGCTCCGTCCCGCCGGCATCCCACCACCGGGCGTCCGGACGGGGCACGGGTCACGGTATGAGCGCCACCGCCCTGGTCCAGCCCGCACCAGCGCCCTTGATCTTCACCGGGAAGCAGGCGACCGTGAATCCCGTCGGCCCCGGCAGCGCGTCCAGTCCGGCGAGGCGCTCGATCTGGCAGTACTCGCGGTCCCGGCCGGCGAAGTGCGCGGGCCACAGGACGCCTCTGTCCCCGGTCCGGTGAAACCGGTCGATCATGTGCCGGAACGGCGCGTCCAGACTGAACGCGTCCGTGCCGATCACGCGGACCCCCAGGTCCAGCAGCAGGTGTGTGGCCGACGCGTCCAGACCGGTGAAGTCGGTGAAGTAGGCCGGGGTGCCGGCCAGCGCGTCGGCCCCCGTGCGCAGCAGCACGATGTCGCCGGGATCCGGGAGCCGGCCGACGCGGTCCAGCCGCGCCCGGAGGAACGACGCGTCCACGGCGCCCGGCCCCGCGCCGGTCAGGTCCAGGACCATGCCCGGGGCGTAGAACCACTCCAAGGGCAACGCGTCGATGTGGCGCGGCCGGCCGTCCCCGTACCGGGCCACGGAACCGTAGTGCGACGGCGCGTCGACGTGGGTGCCGGTGTGCGAGGTGAGGGTCAGTGTGTCGATCGACAGCAGTTCCCGATCCGGCAGGGCGGCAGGGTCGAACCGCACGCCGAAGTGCGTTCGCATCTCCTCGCTCATGTGCTTCGCGCCCTCGGCGGGGGTCATGACCTGGTGCTGTACCGGCTCCGGTTCCCAGCCCGACGCGTCGACGGGCGTGGAGAGATCGATGATGCGCATGGGTGTCCTGCCTCCGCTCCTCGTGGCGGTGCCGTGTTCCGGCGGGTCTCAGGCGAGCAGGCTCAGGCCGCCGTCCGCCGTGATCACCTGTCCGTGGATCCACCCGGCCCGGTCCGAGCAGAGCAGGGCCGCGGCGTCGGCGATGTCCGCGGGCGTCGTCAGCCGGCCGGCCGGGGTCCGCCGGCTCAGGGCCCGGACCGCCTCCGTCCCCCCGTTCGCTCCGCCCTTGTCCAGCTTCGCCGTGGACACCGCGTTGACGGTGATCCCGCACGGCGCCAGTTCGGCCGCCAGGTAGCGCACCTGCGCCTCCAGAGCCGCCTTCGCCAGGCCGGCGCTGACGTAGGCGGGGACGACGTGCCGGGCGCCCTCGCTCGTCACGACCAGGATGCGGCCCGGGCCGCCCGCCATGGCCCGTTTCAAGGAGCGTGCGCCCAGCACCAGGGGTGCCAGGGCGGCCGTCAGGTCCGCTCGGATGCCCTCCGGCCGGGGAGCTGCGGCGCTCATCCGGTGGAAGGAGGCGACGCTGTGGACGAAGATGTCCAGCCGCCCGTGTTCCCGGCGCAACCAGGCGAGTTGCCGCGGCAGCGTGCTCGTCACCGTCACATCGCCGCGGAGGGCGGTCACCGGGCCGGGCAACGGGGCGAGGCCGGCCACGGCCTCCTTGGCCGCGGTCTTGTCGTGGGCGTACCCCAGATACACCCGGCAGCCCCGGGCGGCGAGGGCACGGGCCACGGCCAGCCCGGCGCCCCTGGTGCCGCCGGCCACCAGCGCCACCTTCTCCTGCCACGCGGTCCCGGCACCGTCCACCATGTCAGCCCACCTCCATGCCGTCGTTGACCAATCCGAGGAACTCCCGCGGGGTCTTCGCGGTGGTCACCAGGTCGTCGGCCAGCCGCAGACCGTGCCGGCGCTCGATCCGGACGGCCGTCTCCAGCAGGGCCAGCGAGTCGTATCCCAGGTCGGCGAACGGTACGTCGAGGACGTCGCCGTCGAGATCGACGTTCTCGTCCCCGCCGGCCGCCGCCCGCATGACCTTCATGAGCTCGTCCACCGTCATCATGGCTGTCATTCCTCCCGAACCTCCCGGGCAGCACGCGGATATTGGTCGCCACTGTGCGGACCACCGCTGGAGCCGGGCTCAAGCCGACGTGGAGCAAAACCCTCCAGCGCGCTTCGAGGCCGTTTCGACCCGCCGCGGCAACGCTCGGTGCCCGTGCGGCGGCACACCACGGCGCACACCCACAGGGCGATCGGGCAGGTGAAGTGATGACGCAGACACCAGCGCACACCGAACGCGAGCACGCCGCGGGCCGCGTCGCGCGCCGGCTGGCCGACTCGGCGCGGCTCGGCGGTGTCCACGACGTGCCGGAATGGCTCGGCGAACGGCGGGGCGCCCACACCTTCGAGGTCCGGCGCATCCCGTTCGCGCGGCTGGACCGCTGGTCCTTCGCGCCGGACTCCGGGAACCTGGTGCACGACACCGGCAGGTTCTTCTCCGTGGAAGGCCTGCGCGTCCGGCGGGAGGGCGCGCCCGACTGGGTCCAGCCCATCATCAACCAGCCGGAGACGGGCCTGCTCGGCATCCTCGCCAAGGAGTTCGACGGCGTCCTGCACTTCCTGATGCAGGCCAAGATGGAGCCGGGGAACATCGGGCTGTTCCAGTTGGGCCCCACGGTGCAGGCGACCCGCAGCAACTACACCAAGGTCCACCGGGGCCGCGGAACGCGCTACATCGAGCACTTCACGGGGCCGCGGCGGGGCCGCGTCCTCGCGGACGCGCTCCAGTCCGAACAGGGCGACAGCTTCCTGCGCAAACGCAACCGCAACATGGTCGTGGAGACCACCGAGGACGTCGAGGAGCACCCCGACTACCGCTGGCTGACGCTCGGGCAGATCCACGACCTGCTCTCCGTGGACAACCTCGTCAACATGGACGCGAGGACCGTCCTGTCGTCGCTGCCGCTCCCGGACGGCCAGGCGCCCGGCACGGCGCCCACCGATCCGGAGCTCCTCAGCTGGCTCACCGAACTCAAGACCCGCCACGAGCGCACGGTGACCCGCATCCCGCTGTCACGCGTCGACGGATGGCATCGCCACGACGACGAGATCGCCCATACCGCGGGCCGTCACCTCGCGGTCGTGGCCGCCTCCGTCGTCGCCGGCAACCGCGAGGTGACCCGTTGGACCCAGCCGCTGCTGGCCGCCCGGCGCCGGGGGCTCGCCGCCTTCGTCGTCCGCCGGACCGCCGGCACCGTCGAGGTCCTCGTCCAGGGACTCAGCCAGCCCGGCACCTTCGACACCGTCGAGCTGGCCCCCACCGTGCAGTGCGTCACGGAGGGCTACACCGGTCTCGACGACCCGCCGCCCTTCCTCGGCCATGTGCTCTCGGCGCCGCCGGAGCGCGTGCTGTACTCGGCGCTGCTGTCCGAAGAGGGCGGCCGGTTCCACGAGCGCGACAACCGCTATCTCCTCGTCGAGGCCGACGACGCCTTCCCCGAGGACCTTCCGTACGCCTACCGCTGGGTGCCGCTGGACCAGCTCAAGCGGTTCATCGGCCTGGGCGGCCACGTCGACGTGGAGGCGCGCACCCTCGTCACCTGCCTCCAGTCCCTGCCGCCGGAAAAGGGGTGGGCATGGACCGCGTGAGTTTCGGCGTCCTGGGCTGCGCCTCGATCGCCCGGCGCAAGATGCTGCCCGCCCTGGTGTCCCACCCGCGGGCCCGCCTCGCCGCGGTGGCCAGCCGCTCCGCGGCCAAGGCCGAGCGGTTCGCCGCCGCCTTCGGGTGTGACGCCGTCACCGGGTACGAACGGCTCCTGGAGCGGCCCGATGTCGACGCGGTGTACCTGCCGCTGCCCGCCGGGCTGCGCGCCGAGTGGATCGGGCGGGCGCTCGCCGCCGGCAAACACGTGCTCGCCGAGAAGCCGCTCACCGTGACCGCCCCCACCGCCCGGGCCCTCGTCGCCCTCAGCCGGGAGCGGGGACTGCTGCTGATGGAGAGCTTCATGTTCCTCCACCACTCGGCGCACCGCACCGTACGGGAGTGGGTGGACGCCGGGCGCATCGGCGAACCGCGGGCGTTCACGGCGACGTTCACCATCCCCCCGCTGCCCGGGGACGACATCCGCCACCGGCCCGAGCTCGGCGGCGGCGCCCTGCTGGACCTGGGCGCGTACACCGTCCGTGCGGCCCAGCTCCACTGCGGCTGCGGACTTCGCCCGGTCGGATCCGTCCTGGTGACCGATCCGCACACGGGCGTGGACACGTCCGGCGCGGCTCTGCTGGCCGCCGGGCCGGTGACCGCGCAGCTGTCGTTCGGGATGACGGGCCCCTATCGGTGCGGCTACAGCTTGCGGGGCAGCACGGGAACGCTCACTTTGGACCGTGCTTTCACCCCGCCGCCCGATTGGCAGCCGGTCCTGCGCGTCGAGAGCCAGGACCGGGTGCGGGAGCTGCGGCTCCCGGCCGACGACCACTTCGCCAACACCGTCACCGCGTTCACCTCGGCCGTGCTGTCCGCCGAGGACTTCACCGCGCACGGCGACCAGATCGTCCGGCAGGCCGAACTGCTGGACGGCATCCGGCTCACGGCCGCGCCGGTGCCCGCCCCCGTCACCGCCGCCGGTGCCGCGGTGCCGCGGACCGCGTAGGGACCCGGCATGGACATCGTCGGCCGCGGCTTCCTCGCGCACAGCCTCCGCCCCCTCGCGGACCGGCACCCGCACGTCGTCGCCTTCGCCGCCGGCGTCTCCCGCGGCGACGGCGCGGCGGACGCGGACTTCGCGCGGGAGAGCGGCCTCCTCTACGACACCGTCCGGGACTGCCTGCGCACCGGCCGGCTGCTGCTGTACTTCTCCACCTCCTCCGCCGGGCTGTACGGATACGGGGGCACGCGCCAAACGGCCGACGAGGACGGCCCGGTCCGCCCCGCGTCACCGTACGGCCGGCACAAACTGGCCATGGAGGAGGTGGTTCGCGGCTCCGGAGCGGACCACCTCGTGCTGCGCCTGTCCTATCCGGTGGGCCGCGCCCAGCGCCCGCACCAGTTCCTCCCGTCCCTGGTCGGCCAGGTCCGCCGCGGCCGGGTGCGGATCCACCGCGGTGCCCGCCGCGACCTCATCGGCGCCGCCGACGCCATGGCGCTCATCGATGCCCTGCTGCGGCTCGGCGCCTCGCGGCAGACCGTCAACCTGGCCTCCGGCTGGGCGATCCCCGTCGAGGACATCGTCGACCACGTCGAGCGCCGGCTGGGGACCGTGGCGGAGCGCGAGGTGACCGACGTACGACCGGAGGGGTCCGTCTCCACGGCCCGGCTCCGGCGGCTGCTGCCCTCCGCCACACGGGAACGGGGCTTCGGCCCCGACTACTACCAACGGGTCATCGACGCCTACCTCACCGACCGGGAGCCCCTGCCATGACCGATACGACGACCCCGGACAGCACCAGCGACGTCTGCGTCGTCGGCGGCGGACCCGCCGGGCTGGCGCTCAGCCTGCTGCTGCTGCGCAGCGGATTCCGGGTCGCCCTCGTCGAACGCTCCGCTTCCCTGGACCGCGCGTACCGGGGGGAGATCCTTCAGCCGGGCGGCCTCGCCCTGCTCGACCAGCTCGGCTGCCTGGCCGGGGCGACCGCGCGCGGGGCGTACCCGCTGGACCGCTTCCAGCTCGTGGAGGGCGGCCGGGTCCTGCTCGACATCGACTACGGGCGGCTGCCCCCTCCGTACACGTCACTGCTCAGCATCCCCCAGAGCCACGTCCTGACCGAACTCCTGGAGCGGTGCCGCCGGTTCGACGGCTTCCACGAGCTGGCCGGCCACCGGGTGACCGACCTGGTGACCGGTGACGGCGGCGCGGTGCGGGGGATGATCGCGGCGGGCCCGCGGGGCCGCCGTACCGTCCGCGCCGCCTGTGTGGTGGGCGCGGACGGCCGCTTCTCCAAGACCAGGCGCCTGGCCGGCATCGAGGCCGACCGGATCGACGCCTTCACGTTCGACGTCCTGTGGTGCAAGCTTCCCCTGGCCCACGGCCGGCGGCCCCGCGCGGTCCGCGTCTTCCGCTCCGCGGGCAGCCCGGTACTGGTCCACCCCTCTTACCCCGACGCCCTGCAGATCGGCTGGACCCTGCCGCACAAGGGGTACGCGGAGCTGGCCGCGCGCGGTGTCGCGCATGTCAGGGACGAGATCTGCCGGGCGGTTCCCGACCACGCCGACCTGGTGCGCGAGCGGATCACCTCGCTCGGCGACCTCACCCTCCTGGACGTCTTCGCCGGGCGCGCCCGGGAGTGGGCGCGGGACGGGCTGGTCCTGATCGGCGACAGCGCGCACACGCACAGCCCGCTGGGCGCCCAGGGCATCAACCTGGCCCTGCAGGACGCGGCGCTGCTGCACCCCGTACTGGCCGCCGCGCTGCGCGCCGGTGACGTCACGGCCGAGCGGCTCGCCGCCTACACGGCGCCCCGCTCCCGCGACATCGACCAGGTGATGAAGATGCAGCGCATCCAGGCGAAGGCGATGCTCTCGCAGGGGCGGGTGGCCCGCGCGGTGCGGCCCCGGCTCGCCTCGTTGATCCAGCGCACCCCGATCGGGTCCCGCGTCACCCGGCTCATCGCCCATGGGAACCCGCGGGCGCGGGTGCGGGCGGACCTGTTCCGTCCCGCCGTACCGACGCGGCCCTGATGCGCCCCCGGCACCGCGAACCGGCTCCGGCCAAGGCCCGCCCCCGCGGTACCGGCCTGGCCCCCAGGCACGGCCCGGCCGCCCCTGCCCGTACCGCCCCGCCCGCGCCTCGGCACGACCGTGCCCGAAGGCGCGGCACCGGCAACGTCCCGAAAGGAACCGCGACATGTCCCTCACCACGTTGACGCCGGAACGGCTGCGCGCCGGCATCGAACAGTTCTACGCCCGGCACCTGCATCTGCTCGACGACGGCGACGCCGAGGCGTGGGCCGAGACCTTCACCGAGGACGGGGTCTTCGCCCTTCCCGGCCGGCCGGAGCCGACCCGCGGCCGGGCCGCCCTGGCCGAGGGAGCGCGCCGCGCGCACGCCGAGCGGCGCGGCTCCGGCGAGACCCACCGGCACTGGCACGGCATGACCGACATCAGCCCGCGGGACGACGGCACGGTTCACGTGCGCTGCTACGCGCTGGTCGTCGCCACGCCGCGGGGCGGTGACCCGCGGCTGCACCGCTCCTGCGTTTGCGAGGACGTCCTGGTGCCGGTGGGCTCCGGGTGGCAGGTCAGGAGCCGGCGGGTCACCCGGGACGGCTTCTGACCCGCGGCCCCGCACCCGGGACGCCGCCCGCCCCCCCGCCGGGGGGGCGGGCGCGCGCGAATAGAACCGCCGCGCCGCCCGCCCCCCCCCCCGCGGGACTCGACAGCCCCCGCCCGCCGCTTTTAGCCTTGTAGTCCGATGTAGAGTTTGTGATACAGGTGTCTGGAGTTCAGTCGTGTGCTATTCCGATCTGTGCGGCGTGCTGCGGGCCGCCGGG